>CAYPVZ010000359.1:0-4058 GCA_964414235.1 uncultured Rhodothermales bacterium
CTCCTGCTCGCCGACGCCTCGCTCCGCCTGGACGCAGGCGACGTGGCGGGCGCGGACGAAGACGCGACGCTGCTCTCCGACGCCATCGCGGGCGACGACGCCCCGGCACCCTGGGCCATCCAGTCCGCGCTGCGGCAGATCGAGGGCCGCATGATGCTGGCGGGCGGCGGGATGGAGCCAGGGATCGAGGCGCTGCGCGAGGCGGCCCGGCTCGAAACCGAGGCGCCGCTGACGTTCGGCCCGCCGGCGCCGGTCGTCCCGTCGAACGAGGCGCTGGGCTATGCGCTGCTCGACGTCGGGCTGCCGGCCGAGGCGGCGGAGGCGTTCGAGGCCGCGCTCGCTCGCGCGCCCAACCGCCGCCAGTCGGTGGCGGGACTGGCGCAGGCGCGCGCCGCCGCGGGCACGCCCTAGCCCGCGCACTCGCAGCGAAATCGTCGGCGCGCGGGGAACCGTCGCCGGGCGGCCGGATACGGCCGGCGCCCCCCGAGATCCTGCATGTCCCTGTCCCCGGCCATCGAGCGGAGCACGCTGCCCAGCGGCGTCCGCGTCCTCACTGAGACCGTCCCGTCGGTCGGCTCCGTCGCCGTCGGCGTCTTCGTGGACGCGGGCAGCCGGGACGAGACCGAGGCCGAGGGCGGCCTGACCCACTTTATCGAGCACATGGTGTTCAAGGGGACCCGCCGCCGCCGCGGGTACCTCATCAACCAGCGGATGGAGTCCGTCGGCGGCTACATCAACGCGTTCACGACCAAGGAGCACACGTGCTTCTACGCCCGCGGCCTCCGCGAGCACCTCGGCCGCGGGCTCGACACCGTCCTCGACCTTGTCACCGACCCGACGCTGCCGCTCAAGGAGATCGAGAAGGAGAAGGACGTCGTGATCGAGGAGATCAAGATGTACGAGGACGCGCCGGAGGACCACGTCTTCGACTACTACGAGGCCGCGCTCTATCCCGAGAGCCCGCTCGGCCGCCCGGTGATCGGCACGCCCGAGTCGGTCCGGTCGTTCACGAAAGAGGACCTGGAGCGCTTCATGGGGCGCCACTACGCGCCCGACCGGCTGGTCGTGAGCGTCGCCGGCGCGGTCCGCCACACCGAGGTCGTCCGCCTCGTCGAGAAGCAGCTGGCCGACTTCGACCGGGCCCCGAACCCGGCGGACCGCGAGCCGGCCGGCGGCTACACGCCGTCCGAGCGGGTCGTCGAGCGGCCCATCCAGCAGGCCCACGTCGTGCTCGGCACGCGCGCCTTCGGCGCCCTCGACGAGCGGCGGACGGTGCTGTCGGTGCTCAACACGATCCTGGGCGGCGGCATGTCGAGCCGGCTCAACCAGAACATCCGCGAGAAGTACGGCTGGTGCTATTCGGTCTACTCGTTCGTCAACGTCCAGCAGGACTCAGGCGACCTCGGCGTCTACATCGGCACGGACGCGACGCGCGTGGACCGCTCGCGACGCCTCATCGAGCGCGAACTGGCGAAGCTGGCGGAGTCGCCCGTGAGCCCGCGGATGCTGGAGCGCGCCAAGCACCAGCTCAAGGGCTCGATCGTGCTGGGCTCCGAGAGCACCTCGAACCGGATGCAGCGCCTCGGCCGCGTCGAGCTGACCTACGGCCGGATCGTGCCGCTGGACGAGGTCGTGACCGAGATCGACGCGGTGACGACCGAGGACGTCCGCGCGCTCGCCGAGGAACTGTTCGCGCCCGACCGCCTCAGCGCCGTCGCCCTCGTCCCGGCCGACTGAGCGACGGAGAGGGGAGAGGGCGCCGCCGCCTTCGTCGCGTGCGGATCTTCTTTTGGACTGGCGGGCGTACTCCGTCCGTCTGACGTTTCCCGACTCCCCCCGCGCACCATGTCGTTCCGTTTCTCCGGCCGCCCCGTCCTCGTCACCGGCGGCGCCGGCTTCATCGGCTCCCACGTCGCCGACCGTCTGCTCCAGGAGGGCTGCGAGGTCCACGTGCTGGACGACCTCTCCGGCGGCGTCCGCGAGAACGTGCCCGAGGGCGCCGTCTTCCACGAGATGGACGTCCGCTCGGACGACGTGCGTGGCCTGTTCGAGGCGCACCGGTTCGAGGCGCTCTGCCACCTCGCGGCCCAGATGGACGTCCGCCGCTCCGTCGCCGACCCGCAGTTCGACGCGTCGGTCAACGTCCTCGGCTTCCTCAACCTGCTCGAAGCGGGCCGCCAGGCGGGCCTCGAGAAGGTCGCCTTCGCCTCCACGGGCGGCGCCATCTACGGCGAGCCCGACCCCGACGTGAACGACGGCGGCCCGCAGCCCGAGAGCCACCCGACGCGGCCGATGTCGCCGTACGGCATCACGAAGCTGGTCAGCGAGCACTACCTCCGGTTCTACGCACAGACCTACGGCATCGAGACGGCGGCGCTCCGGTTCGGCAACGTGTACGGGCCGCGGCAGAACCCGCACGGCGAGGCCGGGGTGGTGGCCATCTTCACGCAGCGCCTGCTCCGCGGCGAGCCCGTTACCATCAATGGCGAGGGCACGCAGACGCGCGACTACGTCTTCGTAGCCGACGTCGTGCGGGCGTTCGTGGCCGCGCTCGGCAACGAGGGCTCGGGCGTCTACAACGTCGGCACGGGCGTCGAGACGGACGTGAACCAGCTGTTCCGGCACATCAACCGGCTCACGGGCGCGAACGTCGACGAGGCGCACGGGCCGGCCAAGCCGGGCGAGCAGCAGCGGAGCGTGCTCGACGTGAGCCACACGGCCGAGGCCCTCGACTGGCAGCCCGAGACGGACGTCGCCACCGGGCTGGAGGAGACCGTCGAGTGGTTCCGCCAGCGGGAGGGCGCGCGCGGCTGAGGCCATTTCTCCGCACGGGAGCGCGGGGGACGGCCGTAGCTTCGGCAAAGCCGTCCCCCCATGCACCGCGTCCAGCTCGACCAGTTCGAAGGGCCGCTCGACCTGCTGCTCTTCTTTATCCGGCGGGACGAGATCGACGTCCACGACATCCCGATCGCGCGGATCGCGGACGAGTACCTCGACGCGGTCCGGACGCTCCAGGAGATCGACCTCGACGCGGCGGCGGACTTCATCTACACGGCCGCGCTGCTCATCCAGATCAAGGCCCGGATGCTCATGCCGCGCCCCGAGCTGGACGACGAGGGCGAGCCCATCGACCCGCGCCAGGAACTCGTCGAGCGGCTGCTGGACTACGTCCGCTACAAGGAGGCGTCCGGCGCGCTGGCGGGGCGTTTCGAGGCCCGCCAGCGGCTCTGGACGCGCGGCGGGGCCGCCGACGAACGTCCCGAGACGCCGCCCCCCGAGGTGACGTACCGCGTGACCGTGTTCGACCTCCTCAAGGCGCTCGGCGGCGCGCTCGAACGCGCCTCGGCGCAAGAGGAGGTCCTGCGCCACACCGTCGTCAAGGAGTCGTTTGCGCTCCACGTGCAGCGGGCATGGCTGCTCGGCCGGCTCCAGCAGGGCGGCGCCGGCTTCCGCCAGCTCGTCGCGCGCCGCTCCAAGCCGTTCGTCATCGTGACGTTCCTCGCCGTGCTCGACCTCGCGCAGAAGCAGGCCATCCGCCTCGTCTTTGGGCTGGACCCGACCGACTTCGCCGTCGAGCCGGTCCAGGGCATCGCGTCCGTCGACGACCTCGAAGCCTCCACCGCCACCGCCGTCTGATGGAGCCGCCCGTTTCCGACACGTTCGACCAGGCCGTCGAGGCCCTCGTCTTCGCTAGCGACGTCGCGCTGCGGCCGGAGGACGTGGCGCGCGCCTACGGCGAGGTCACCGGCGCCGACGTGGGCGCGGCCGACGTGGAGGCGGCCGTCGAGCGGCTGAACGCGGCGTACCGCGAGGGCGGGCGCGCCTTCCGGCTCCGCCAGTGGGGCGGCGGGCTGCGGCTGGCGACGGTCGAGGAGGTGGCCCCGTTCGTGCGGGCGCTCTTCGCCGACGACGAGGCGCGGCGGCTGTCGCGGTCGCTGCTGGAGACGTTGGCCGTTATTGCATACAAACAACCCGTCACCAAGCCCGAGGTCGAGCACGTCCGCGGCGTCGCCTCCGACTACGCACTCCGCCAGCTCCTCGAACGCGACCTCGTGACG
>CAYPVZ010000360.1:0-4046 GCA_964414235.1 uncultured Rhodothermales bacterium
GCGGCGAGCTCCTCTCCAGCCTCCAGGTCACGGCGCCGGAGGTGGCCCACGAGGCCACGAGCGGGATGGCCGTCCATGTCGTCGAGCCGCACCTGCCCCTCGTCGAGATGGCGGTCTGGCTCGGCCTGTTCGGGCTCTACGTCGGCGCGGCGCTGCTCCGGCTCGGGCGCCACGCGCTCACGCCCTACGGCGACCCCTACTTCGCCGACTCGCTCCGCTTCGAAAATGTGTAATCACATCGGCGAAGCCACCGTCTAGCACGGACGGGGAGGGCCGCCGGTCCGCTCCACGTCGCTTTCAAGATCGACTGAAAACAAGGCCGCTGGCCTCCCGTTCCAGGCTCCCATGGACGACAAGACGCACTCCGACTCCGACTTCCCGGAGAACCTCCCCGGTGAGCACCAGGAGGTCCCGACGCCGGACCCCCACAGCACCGACCCGGTCCCGCCGGCCCAGGAGGGCACGCGGCCCGGCAGCGACGATGCCGTCCGGCCCGAACAGGACGAGACGCTGGGCCCGCCCGCCGAACTGGTGAAGTCGGTCTCGGCCAAAGTGAAGGAGGAGGCGACGCCGGGCGGCGACCCCGAGGCCGAGGCCGTCCTGGCTAAGATGGGGGTCGAGGACGAGGGAATCGAGTCGGGCCAGCTGCTCGGGCTGGTCGCGGCGGTCCTGATCGCCGTGGTCGTCCTCGTCGGCACCATCATCTACGCGTTCTACGTCCCGTACCGGACGGCCGTGGGCCAGCAGGCCGACGCGCAACTGAACCCGCAGGAGTACACGGTCCTCAAGACGGAGGCGCTCGCCAAGACCGAGCAGTACAGCCGCTCGGACTCGACGTACCAGATCCCGGTCGCCCGCGCCATGGGCGTGATCGCGGCCGAGCGCGCCTCGGGCGCGGGCGTCGAGCGGACCCGCCAGCAGTGGAACACGGTCGCGGTGCACCAGGCCGGCATGGGCCGCGCGGTGCAGACGATGCCCACGGCGCTCCCCCTGCGCCAGGACTCGACGGCCGCCCGCCCGGTGCCCGGCGACGAGAATGTCGGCGTGGATGAGGTCGTGCCCCCGGTCGAGGTCGTCGAGACCGACGGCGACGCCATCGAGTGATGCGAGCGGCTGGCCTCCTGCTCCTCGCCGCGCTGGCGGTCGCGCTGGGAGGCCCGAGAACGGTCTACGCGCAGGTCACGCTGCCGGGCGAAATCCCGCCCGTCGACGGCGAAGCCGAGCCGGGCGCGCTGCCGAACCGCCTCGCCGGACAGGTCGGCATCGAGGAGAAGCTGGGGCAGCCGGTCCCCAAGAACCTCACGGTCCTCGACGAGGAAGGCCGCGAGGTCTCGCTGTCGACGCTGCTCAGCGGGAAGCGCCCGCTGATGCTTGCCTTCGTCTACCACTCGTGTCCGATGCTCTGCAGCCTCGTCCTCGACGGCGTGGCCGACGCCGTCGCGACGACGGACCTGGAGCTGGGCAAGGACTACGAGGTGCTGGCAGTCTCCATCGACCCCCGCGACACGCCCGCCCGCGCCGACAGCGCCAAGGCCCGCTACGCCCGCGTCGTCCAGTTCGGGGACCCGGACGCGCTCCATTTCTGGACGGTCGGCGAGGAGCACGAGGCGAGCGTCCAGGCCCTCGCCGACGCCGTCGGCTTCCGCTACGCCTACGACGCGCGGACGGGCGAGTACGCTCACAACGCGGCCGTCGTGATGCTCAGCCCGGGTGGCATGATCACGCGCTACCTCTACGGCATCTCCTACCCGCCGCGCGACGTCAAGTTGGCGCTCGTCGAGGCCAGCGACGGAACGGTCGGGAGCACGCTCGACCGCTTTCTCATCACGTGTTACCAGTACGACGAGGACGCCCAGTCGTACTCTCTGGCCGTCCTCTCGCTGCTCAAGTGGGGCGGGGTGCTCCTGCTCGTCGTCATGGGCGGGGCCTTCCTGGTCTACTGGATGCGTGAGGGCGGCAAGACCCCCGATGGCTGGGACGACGCGGTCGCCGACCACGCTCCCACGGCCCACTGACGCACCGCCAGCACCCCGGCTGGCGATCTTTCTCCGATGATGCTCCAGACTGCCACCGACTCGGTTGCCCAGGGCCGCACGACCTTCTGGACGGAGGGCGGCTCGCTATGGCTGCCGCCCCAGTCCTCGACGACGGCCCACGAGATCGACGGCCTCTTCTACTTTATCCTCTACACCAGCGCGGTCCTCGTCCTCCTCGTGACGGCGGCCATGGTGTACTTCGTCTGGACCTACCGGCGCAAGAGCCATGCCGATCGGCCCATCGACGTCCACGAGAGCAAGTGGCTGGAGCTGAGCTGGGTCGTCGTGCCGACGCTCCTCGTGCTGGTCGTCTTCTTCTGGGGATTCCGGGCCTACGTCTCGTCCTCGATTCCGCCGCCGGACGCCATCACCATCAACGTGAAGGCGCAGAAGTGGGCGTGGTCGTTCGAGTACAGCGACGGGACGAACGTGCCAGGCGAGATCTGGGTGCCGGTCAACACACCCATCCGGTTCGAGATGACGAGCCAGGACGTGCTCCACAGCTTCTACGTCCCCGAGTTCCGGATCAAGCACGACGTCGTGCCCAACCGGTTCGCCTACGTCTGGTTCGAGGCTCCGCGCGAGGGGACCTACCAGGTCGTCTGCACAGAGTACTGCGGAACGTCCCATTCCAACATGGGCGCCAAGATCCACGTCGTCTCGCGCACCGAGTACTACCGGATCCGCCAGGAGGGCCCGCCCGGCGCCGGCCCGATGGCGCCCGTCGACCTCGGAGAGTCCGTTTACAAGGGGCGCGGCTGCAACGCGTGCCACTCCATCGACGGCTCGGCTGGCGTCGGCCCGTCGTGGCAGGGCATCTGGGGCCAGCCCCGGCCCGGCTCCGAGGAGGGCGTTGTCGACGACGCGTACATCCAGCAGGCGATCTACCAGCCCCAGGCCTACCTCGTGCCGGGCTTCGAGAACGGCAACATGCCGTCGTTCGAGGGGACCCTCAACGACGAGCAGGTCGCCGGCGTCGCGGCCTACATCCGCGACCTCAGCGGCGCCGCGACCGAGGCCGACCGCACCGTCCCGGGCGACGGCGACGTTGACGCGGACGATGTCCCCGCCGACTCTACCGCCAGCGAGTAACCCCCCGCATTCCACCCAGCCCATCCCCTGATGGCGACCCTGACGACCCCGGCTCCGATCCCCGTGGAGGCCCGCGCCTACCCGGTCGGCCACGAGCCCGTCCACAACTACCTCCGCGAGCCCCGCCCGGCCGACGACGTCCGCGGCCTCGCGCGCGCCTGGGCGTGGTTCAAGCTCTGGGCCACGACGGTCGACCACAAGCGGATCGGGATCATGTACCTGGTCGCGGTCTCCGTCTTCTTCTCGGTGGGCGGCCTGCTGGCGCTCGGCATCCGGACCGAGCTGTTCACGGTGAACGTCCGCGACGCGGCGGGCGCCGTGATCGGGGGCAACATCATGGAGGCGGACACCTACAACCGGGTGTTCACCATGCACGGGCTGGTGATGGTGTTCCTGTTCATCATCCCGTCGATCCCGGCGACGATGGGCAACTTCCTGCTCCCGATCATGATCGGGGCGAAGGACGTGGCCTTCCCGCGGCTCAACCTGATGAGCCTCTACGTCTACATCGGCGGCGCGTCGCTGGCGATCGTCGCCATCGCGCTCACGGGCGGCGTCGACACGGGGTGGACGTTCTACACGCCATACTCGAAGGAGACGGGGACCGCCGTGATCTGGATGGCGATGGGCGCCTTCGTGATGGGCTTCTCGTCCATCCTGACCGGGCTCAACTTCATCGTGACGATCCACAAGATGCGCGCGCCGGGCATGACCTGGAACCGGATGCCGCTCTTCCTCTGGTCGATCTATGCGACCTCGATCGTCCAGATCCTGGCCACGCCCGTCATCGGCATCACGCTCGTGCTGCTGACGATGGAGCGCGTGCTCGGCATCGGCATCTTCGACCCGGCGCTCGGCGGCGACCCGGTGCTCTTCCAGCATTTCTTCTGGTTCTACAGCCACCCGGCCGTCTACATC
>CAYPVZ010000361.1:0-4041 GCA_964414235.1 uncultured Rhodothermales bacterium
ACGGCCCCGACTCGGCCTCCGACGGCCCCGACTCGGCCTCCGACGGCCCCGACTCGGCCTCCGACGGCCCCGACTCAGCCTCCGACGGCCCCGACTCGGCCTCCGACGGCCCCGACTCGGCCTCTTACGGGGTGAATCTCCACGTCGACCGGCCCGAGCCGCACTCCGACCGGCAGAATCTGCACGACGACCAGGTCGGAGGAGAGGTTCGCCCCGTCGGAGCCCGGTTCAACGAGAGAAAGGGCGCCGTGGAGGCCGAGCGCGGGCCGTAGACTCGGGCCATGACGCCCACGTGGCTCTCCGTCCTCCTCCCCTTCGTCTTCCTGGTCGCCTTTCCGGCGCTCTGGTGCGGCGTCGCGTGGCTCCTCTCGCGGCTCGGCTGGGCCCGGCTCGCGGCGAGCTACGAGACCGACGCGCCGCGCACGGGCCGGACGTTCCGCTTCGTGAGCGGCACCGTCGGGCTGACGTCGTACAACAACGCGCTCACGGTCAGCATCGAGCCGGACGGGCTCCGGCTGGCGGTGCCGTTCCTGTTCCGGGTGGGGCATCCGCCGCTGCTCCTCCCGTGGGACGAGATCCGGAGCATCGAGCCGCACACGGTGCTCTGGCACACGGCGTACAAGCTGACGCTCACCGCGCCCACGGCCGCGACGGTCCGGTTGCCCCAGCGCGTCATCGAGGCCGTCCGCGACGCGGCGCCGCGCGATCCCGCCTGACGACAGGCTCCCCGGAGCGAGCGCCAGCGGGCCAACCGAGAGGAACCGGGCGACACGGGCGTCCTCTCTCATCTCTCCACTGGCTGGCGACGTCGCCAGCTGGGCTGCCGCTGCTGGAACGGTCCGGGCTGGAACGCCGCACGGCGGCCGGGCGAACATGCCGCGTGCCCACCGACCTCGCCCTGCGCCGCACCCTCACCCTCCGCGCCCCGGATGGCGAGAAGCTCGTGCTCGTCAAGAAGCGCGGCGAGTCCATCGAGCACGTCCTGATGAAGGCGGCGCTGTGGGCGCTCTACCGGCCGACGTACCCCGGCGTCCAGGTCGAGGTCGCCATCGGCGACGCCTACACGCCCGACCTCGTGGCGCTGGCGCCGCCGCCCGGCGGCCTCGCCTACGGCGACCCCGAGCCCGTCTTCTGGGGCGAGGCCGGCAAGGTCTCCGCGAACAAGTGGCGCTCGCTGCTGCGCCGCTTCCCGGACACCCACTTCGCGCTGGCGCGCTGGAACGAACGCCTGGAGCCCCACGCCGCGACGATCCGCCAGGCCCTCGACGGCCGCCCGCGCCGCGCGCCCGTCGACCTCGTCCGCGTCCCGCCCGAGGTGGGCGCCCGGGCCGCCGCCAAGACGTTCGACCTCACGTTCGGCGACGTGGAGCGCGTCCAACTCGGCCTCTCATAGCTTCCCCGAGCCGCGGCGTCCCTAGACTCCGGCCTTCCCCCTCTCCTCATGACCGACCACGTCGTCCTCGTCGACGAAGCCGACCGCGAGCTGGGCACGGCCGACAAGCTCGAAGTCCACCGCGACGGGCGGCTCCACCGGGCCGTCTCGGTGTTCCTGTTCGACGAGCGCGGCCGGTGGCTGCTGCAGCGCCGCGCCGAGGGCAAGTACCACTCGCCGGGCCTCTGGTCCAACACGGCCTGCACGCACCCCCGCCTCGGCGAGGCGCCCGCCCAGGCTGCGAGCCGCCGGCTCGACGAGGAGATGGGCGTGCGGTGCCTGCTCCAGCCGGCCTTCGCCCGCGTCTACCGCGCCGAGCTCGACGGCCCCGAGCCGCTCGTCGAGCACGAGCTGGACCACGTCTTCGTGGGCCGCTTCGACGGCGTGCCGGTCCCGGCGCCGGCCGAGGTCTCGGGCTGGGAGTGGATCGAGGGCGACGTCCTGCGCGCCGACCTCGGCGACCGCCCCGAGCGCTACACGCCCTGGTTCCGCCTCTTCTGCGACGACGTCGAGCGCGCCGCCGGGGACCTGTAGACGCGCCCGGGCGACGGCACGGCGAGAATCGGCCCCTGGGGCTCCGATTTGAACCTCCGAGGTTCTCGGCTGAGCCTCCGAGGTTCTCGGCTGAACCTCCGGGGTTCTCGGCTGAACCTCCGGGGTTCTCGGCTGAACCTCTGAGGGTCTCGACCGAACCTCCGAGGGTCTCGGCTGAACCTCCGAGGTCCATGGTTGAACCTCCGAGGCCCACGACTCAACCTCGGAGGCTCAGCGTCGAGACCACCGGGGGGAGCTCCAGGCTGCGAAGGCCAGCGCCCGGACCTCCGCCGCTGGTGGCCGGCGTCCGCCAGCGCGGCCGGCGTAACCCTGAGGGGGCGCTCCCGTATCGGCGCCGGTCCCTTCCGCTCGTCCATGTCTGCCCGCTCCGCCCTCCTCTCCGACGTCGTCACGTACAACCTGAAGGTCTGGCTGGCCGGCCTCTCTGCCGCCGCCCTCGTCCCGCTCTCCATCGGGGCCCTCGTCCTCGACTTCGCGACGGGCCGCGCCGACGCGCCGGACGCCTTCGCCCGCCGCGTCCTCCGGCTGAGCGCCCACATCGAGGCCGCCATCGACGTCCACGGCGACCTGACCGACGTCCGCGTGGTCGAGGACGCGCCGCTCTTCGACGAGGCGCCGTACGACGAGGCGGTCTACGAGCCGGCCTGAGCCGGCACCGGCCGCGCCGCGCCGTCCAGCGCGTCGGCGTAGCCGGTCATCTCCAGGAAGCCGACGCCCGGCGCCGAGCCGCTCACGTCGACGGCGCCCTCCCAGTAGCGGATCGTGGCATCGAGCTCCTGCGCCTCGAAGGCCGCCGCGACCTCGTCGTCGATGCCGGCGGCCGGCACGCGGACCCGCCAGCGCGTCGGATAGACGGCGCCGTCCGGGCTCGTCCACGTCCCGACGGGCGTGAGCTCGAAGTCGGCGGCGTCGAGGCGCGTCTTGGAGCCGTCGGCCGCCACGAGCGAGCCTTCTGAGAGCGGATCCTTGCTCCCATCCTGCTGGCGGAGCTGGTAGAGCATGAGGTCGCGGCCGTCGTCGAGGTGGAGCGCAAACCAGTCCCACCCGACCTGCCCGCCGCCGAGCGCCGACGTCGACCACTCGCGGTCGAACCACGTCAGGCCTTCGACGGGGATCGCCTCGCCGTCGAGGGTGACCGTGCCCGTCGTCGCCATGCGCGTCTGGGCGTAGTAGTAGCTCGCGTTGCCGGCCCCGACGCCCTTCTGGCTGAGGCCGCGGTCGCCCTGGAGCACGACGGGCTTCGCCGGCCGGGCCGCGAGGTCGAACGCCGCGCCGTCGGCCTCGCCCCGAATGCGGAGCGGCACGGCCCCGTTTCCCGAGGGGCCCGCCTCGGGGAGCGCGTCGAGGCGGACGGGGCCGAGCCACGCCGAGATCGGCTCGGCGGTCGCGCCCGCCAGCCCAGCGGCACCGCGCTGGAACCGCTCGGCGCTGTAGAACCGGGCGTTGGCTACGTCACCGAGAGCCACGTGCGCCATGTAGAGCTGGTCGGCGGCCCAGCGCGAGGCGCGCGCCGCCGTCGCGGTGTCGGGCGCGAGCGCCGAGCGGAAGACGGTGAACTGGATGCCGAAGCGCCGGTCCGTGCCGTCCGTCGCGCGGACGTTGCCGGTGACGTACCACCACTCGGCCTTGAAGGCCGGGTGCGGCCCGTGGTCGGCCGGGAAGACGAAGTCGCGGACGCGGTCGGCGCGGGCGTAGCCGGTCGTGTCGCCCGAGAGCGCCTCGGCGACGGAGACGCGCGCCTCGACCGGCTGGCGGTCGCCGGTGCAGGCCGCCAGCGGCAGAAGGAGCAGGAGCGCGAGGCTTCGCATGCTCCGCACACTCCGCCCCCCCGTCCCCAGATCCCGACGCGGCGAGCCGCGACAAACCTGGCGGCGTGCGCGGCGTAGACTGGGGGCTCTCACCCCCTCTGCGCCGCCATGCGCTTCGCCCTCGTCATCCTGTTCTTCGTCGTCGTCCTCGGCGTCCTCCTCGCGACGCAGGACGCGAACCTGACCAACGAGGTCCGCCTCGCCCTCCCGTTCGTCGACGTCGACTGGACCGGACCGGTCCTCTGG
>CAYPVZ010000362.1:0-4038 GCA_964414235.1 uncultured Rhodothermales bacterium
CCGTCGTGGCGACCGACGGCCACCGGCTGGTCAAGCTCGTCGTGGACGGCATCACGTCGGAGACGCCGGTCGACGTGATCGTTCCCGAGAAGGCGCTCTCGCTGGCGGCCAAGGCGGCCGGGGACGGGGGCTGCACCATCCGCATCAGCTCGGGCTACGTCGGGTTCGACTTCGGCGACACGCAGGTCATCGGGCGGCTCATCGAGGAGCAGTACCCGAACTACGAGGCCGTCATCCCGGTCGAGAACGAGAAGCGGCTGACGGTCGGGCGCGATGCGATGCTGGCGGCCGTCCGCCGCGTGGCGCTCTACTCGTCGTCGATGACGCACCAGATCCGGCTCGCGCTCGACGGCGACCAGCTGGCGATCTCGGCCGAGGACATCGAGCGGGCCTCGGAGGCCAAGGAGCGTGTGCTCTGCGACTACGACGCGGGCGCGATGGAGATCGGCTTCAACTCGCAGTACCTCCAGGAGGTCTTGTCGAACGTCGACTCGGAGGACGTCGTCTTCGAGTTCTCGTCGCCCAACCGGGCCGGCGTCGTCTCGCCCGCCGACGGCGCCGAGGGCGAGGACCTGCTCATGCTCATCATGCCGGTTATGCTCAACACGTACGCCTAGCGCGTCGTCCGGAGTCCAGATTCCAGCGCCCCGGTCGGTCTCGGCCGGGGCGCTTTTCGTTTCCCCGCTCCCCTGTGCGAGGCTCGTCGGCGCGGCTGGCGCTACGCCGCGACGGCGGTCCGAGGGACTGGAGGCACGGCCTCGGCGCTGGCGAGAGGAAGCCCGAGCGAGAACGTCGAGCCCTCCCCCTTCCGGCTTGCGACGGTCAGCGTCCCGGCCTGGAGAAGCGCCAGCCGGTGTGCCACCGTGAGCCCGAGGCCGGCGCCTTCGTACGAGCGGGCGAGGCCCTCCGACTCCTGCTGGAAGGCGTCGAATGCGTACGGCACGAACGTCTCGGCCATACCGACGCCGGTGTCCACGATGTCGACGCGCACCACATCGGCGCCGGGGTCCACCCGAACCGTGATCCCACCTGACGCCGTGAACTTGACGGCGTTGTCGAGCAAGAGGTCGAGGACGCGGCGGGTCAGGGCAGGGTCGGCGCTGGCGACCACGCCACCGGCCGGCACCGAGTCCATCTCGATGGTCAGTCCCTTGCGAGCGGCGGCTGGCCCCGCGGCCTCGACGGCCTGGCGCACGCACTGGACGAGGTCGAAGGGCTCCGGCTGGAAGACGAACGCCTCGCCGTCGAGGTAGGTGAGGTCGAGCACCGCCGTCAGCGTGTGGAGCATCCGACGGCTGCCGGCCAGGACCATGTCCGCGAGTTCCGCCAGCTCGTCGGGCGCGTCTTCGCGCAGCAGCTCGGCGGCCCCCATGATGACGGTCATCGGCGTGCGGACCTCGTGGCTCATGTTGGCCAGCAGGGTCCGCTTGACGCGCTCCGAGGCTTCGGCGCGCTCCTGAGCCGCGGCCAGCTCCCGGTTGACCCGGCGGAGGCCGCGGAGCGTCTGGCTCTCGTAGAGCCATCCGAGAAAGGTCGCCAGCCCCACCCCGGAGACGAGCGCCACCAGGCGGAGCCGCTCGACCTGCACCGGCTCGAACCGGTCCGGGATGCCGGCGCCCGTCGAGTCGAGCCAGAACAGGATCCCCACCTCGATCGACATCCAGAGGGCGAGGCCGATCGCTGCACGGGCGCCGACCAGGAACGCGGTCAGGAGGGGGACGGCGGGCGCCCAGAGGAGCACCGCGCCGTTGAACCCGTTCCCAAACAGGGCCACGATGCCAAGCAGGAGGGCGAACTCGATGCAGATGAGCGCTCCGGGTAGCACCACCGACCGCGTCGCGCGGAGCAGGGACGGGGCGCTGAGCGCGAGGACGGCGCCGGTCCAGAGCGACACCGAGATCGGGCCGACCTTGCCCTGCAACTGCCAGGCGTGCGCACCAAACGCCACCGCCACCCCGGCCAGGACCACCGAGGAGATGACAAGCATGCGCTGCTTGAGCACCACGTCCGGCCGGCACCCCTCCTCGGGCACGAACGAATCCACCCAGCGCCCCAGACGCCCCGACCAGGGGCCGGACGTCTCCAGGCTCTGCCCGCCGTGGGGCCCAGGGATCTGCTCGTACATGGGCCCGGGTATCGGCGGGCCCGGCCCAGACTCAACTCGCTCTGCTCCCTTCCCTTACGCGCGCGCCAGAATCAGCCCCAACGGCAGCGTCTCTCTCCGCCGAGCGAAACGGCCCAGGCCTCGGGCCGCTCGGCGCGGGCGAGCGCCGCCGCCAGCCGGAGGAGACGGGCCTGTTCGGGCCACGCCAGCCGCGCCGCGGCCTCGTCCGCCGGCAACCACACGAACGCGTCATGCTCGTGGTCCAGCACGGGGTCGCCCTCGACCTCGGCGGCAAAGGCGGGAGCCAGCACCACGCGGTCGTGCGCCCAGTCGTAGTGGGCGTTGACCGACGGGAGCGTCCAGAGCTGGCGGAGGCCGTGGCCGGGTCGCCAGCCGGTCTCCTCCTCCATCTCGCGGAGCGCCGTCCGCCAGGCCGGCTCGTCGCCGTCGATCTTGCCGCCGACCATGCGCCACGTGCCGCCGTACGTGATGCCGGGCGCGCGGCGGACGACGAGCCACTCGGCCCCGCCTCGGCGGTACGGGTAGACATCGACGGCGTGGAGCGAGAGCGCGGGCACGGTCGGAGAACGGAACCGCGCGCGCCGGGTTCACGCCCCATGCCCGAGGGGAACGCCATCTACATCGTCATCGCGCTGAGCTTCTTCGGCTTCGTCGCGCTCGCGTTCGTTCTGCTTTACCCGGTCTACCGCTTCATGAAGCGCCAGGAGCGCATGGCCGACGATTGGACGACGGATGCCGTCGCGCGCCGCCAGCGCGAGATCCGCGAGGCCCGCGGCGACGGCTCCGCGACTCGCCCGCCCGACGAACCCGCCCAGCGATAGCGCCTACAGCCGGAGCCAGGGCCGCATCTGCTCCAGCGTCCGCTCGCCGATGCCTTTGACCTCGGTGATCTGCTCGATGCTCCGAAAGGGCCCGTTCACGCGTCGGTACTCGACGATGCGCGCCGCCAACGCCGGTCCGATGCGGGGCAACCGCTGCAGCTGGGCCTCGGACGCCGTGTTGATGTTCGTCGGGGCCGGCGGCGGCTTGCCCGTCCGGCGGGGCGCCGCAGCGGCCTCGACCTCCGCCTCGGCGATCTGCGCGGCCGTCGAGTCGGTCAGCGCGTCGGGGGCGGCGAGGAGCGCCAGCGTGGCCGTGGGCGGCCGTTCGGCGCTCGTGTCGGCAGCGGCCTGGGCGAAGGCCGCGTCGGTCGCGGCGTAGAAATCGGCCGGGACGGGGGCGGAGGTGGACTGCAGGTGGAGCGCGACGGTGCCTCCGAGGAGCGCGAGGAGCAACGCGACGGCAGCCGTCGCTTCGGGGCCACTGAAGCCGACGCGGGTCTGAAGCTGATAGAGCCAGCGCATGGTCGAACGGGCGAGCACATCTCCATAGACCCGCGACGACGCCCGATCTAACCCTGAGCGCTTACATCCACGAAGAAAATCTCCACCCGAGGACAGCGCTGCCGACCACGATTTACAACCGTGAACCGCCGCATGGCGACCTCCTCCAGCATGGCGATGGGCGCCGCCGCCCGCCGAACACGCGACGATGCCGAGCCTGAAGAGCAGCGCCGCCCACTCGCCGAGGGGTCCGGGCTCGAATCGTGAGAGGGCAGATTCCAGGGCACCGGAATCCATACGACGCGGAAGCTGGCGGCCGTCGCCGACGGCGGCACCGCGCGCGAGTCCCGGCGTAGGCCGTCCATGATCGTCCGCACCGACGCCGTCGTCCTCCACGCCTTCGACTACGGCGAGACCAGCCGGATCGTCCGGCTGCTGACCCGCCAGCACGGCGTAATCGGGGTGATGGCGCGCGGCGCGCGGCGCCCCACGAGCAGCTTCGGTTCGACGCTCCAGCCGATGTCCTACATCCAGGTCGTCTACTACCACCGGCCGCAGCGCGGGCTCCAGACATTGAAGGAAACGGCGTAC
>CAYPVZ010000363.1:0-4038 GCA_964414235.1 uncultured Rhodothermales bacterium
GGTGTGTCCCGCCCGCGCCCCGCGCCCGACTTTCTGGTTCGAGCGGCCCGGCGCCAGCGACGCCGTCCTCTGGCAGGAGGCCCACACCCACGGCCTCGACGGCGACTGACGCTGCCGCGTGGCCGTCAGGCTCACGGGATGTTCCCCGGACGGCGGTTGCCGTCGGCGCGCGACGTCTCTAGCTTGGCGGCCCCTCCGGAGAGGTGGGTGAGTGGCTGAAACCAGCACTTTGCTAAAGTGCCGTGCTCGCAAGGGTACCGAGGGTTCGAATCCCTCCCTCTCCGCACGACAGCGCCCCGCTGGCGACCACCGCCAGCGGGGCGTTCTGCGTCTCAGGCCGAGGGCTCGGCCGTCTCGACCGGTACGACGACGACCGGGCAGGGCGACTCCCGGACGAGCGCCCGGTCCGTGTCGCCGAAGAACACGTCGTGGAGCGCGCCGTGGCCGTGCGAGCCTACGACGATCCAGGCCGCCCCGCGCGTCTCCGCCTCGGCCGCGATGGCCTGCGCGACGTTCCCGACGCCCGCATCGAGGACCACGGCGGATACGACGAGTCCGGACATGGCGAGCGCCTCGCGGGTGTCGCCGAGCCGCTCGACCCACGACGCGCGGAGTCCGGATCGGAGCGCCTCCGCCTGATCGAGGGCGCCGAGGTCGAGCCCGCCGTCGAGGTCGCCGATGAGAGAGCGGGCGGTGGGGGCGGCTGCGACGACGTGGACGACGCGGAGGGGGAGGGCGAACGCGCGGGCGAGCGCGGCGGCCCGGTCGAGGACCGGAGCCGCGGCATCGGTGGCGTCGCCGGCAGCGAGGACCATGAGAGGGAGGGGACGCGACCACCCTGGTACCGCGGCGGCGGCGGCGGGCTCCCGGCGCCCCGCTGGCGGCCGTCGCCAGCGGGGCCGGCGCGGCCGGGTCAGGAGCCCCGGCCGGAGGGCGCGACGATCATCAGCTTCTCCAGGAGCTGGGGGTCGCCGCGGAGCGCCACGCGGGCGAGGCCGAGGAAGCGGTCCATGTAGGTGTCGAGCGCCTCCAGCGCGGCGTCCCGCTTGGGCGTCGCGTCCTGGGCGTCGCCCTTCTCGCGCTCTTGCGCCTCGTCGGCCTTGGCGACGGCCTCGACGAGCGCCTGGCCCGCTTCGAGGGTGGCCGGCGGGATGCCGATCCCCTCGAACGCCGCCACGTAGCGAGGCTCCGCGAGGGCGTTGGCGTAGAACTGCCCGGCCTGGCGGAGCCACCCGGCCGTCGGCCGCTTCCGGCGGCCGTCCAGGCCGAGGGCCGTGCGGGCGTCCCGGTCGTCGCGGAACAGGACGCACGCGTAGTCGAAGTGGTCGTCGTAGACCTGGTCGGCGGCCTCGTGTGCCTCGGCGAGGGCGTCGGTCGCGGCCTTCTGCTCGCCGCGCTCGCGCGCCGCCTTGTTCTGCGCCTCCTGAGCCGCCGCGTGGAGGGCCAGGCCCGCGTCGAGCGCCTCCGGCGTGTACCCGCGCGGCGCCAGCTTGGCCTGGAGGTCCGGATCCGTCTGCGCGTTCGTCAGGCGGACGCGCGCGTCGTTGAGTTGCTTGGCGATGGGGTCAGGCATTGCATACCGGGTTCGTGTGAGATCCCCTAGTGTAGGGCGCGGACGTTTTCGCTCGACGGTGTATGGAAAAAGAGGGGCAAAAAACCCGGGGCGGGGCCGGCTGGCCGCGCGCGTCGGCGGGCGGCCCGTCCGGAGGCCTGGCCCGGCCGTCCCATCCCGCGGGGCGACGGTCCACAGGAGCCGCCAGCCGGGGAGAGGGGCGCGCCGAGCGGGGAGAGGGGTGCGCCGAGGCGGCGGAGTGAGGGGCGGCACGGGGAGGCGGGCCCGCGCCCCGCGGAGGGCCCTCGGGAGGGCCGGACGGGCGGCGGGCGCGACTGCCGGCGGCCGTCGCCAGCGGGGCGTTGCATTCGGGCTCCGTGCTCGGCGCTGCCCGGCGCATGGGCGTAGACTGTCGCCCGCTCATGGCCGACCGTCCCTCCCCGCTCGCCCAGGCCATCGCCGACACGGTTCGCGAGAGCGTCCTCGTGCTCGGCCCGGACCTCCGCGTTGCCGCGGCCAACGCGGCCTTCTACGCGGTCTCCGGAGCCACGCCGGAGGACACGCTGGGCCAGTCGGTCTACACCATCAACGGCGGCGTCTGGGACCGTCCCCTGTTCCGACGGCTCCTCGAAGAAGAGCTCCCACGGGCAGGGCGTCTGGACCGCGGCGAGGTCGAGCGAGAGATCGAGGGCATCGGCACGCTCGTGCTCCGGTTCCGCGCCCGGCTGGCGGGAGACCACGTCGTCCTCGTCGTGGATGACGTCACGGCGCACCGCGAGGCCGAGCGGGCGCTCCGCGAGACCGAGGAGCGGTTCGACCTGTTCGCGGCCACCGCCCGCGAGTACGCCGTCATCGGCCTCGACGACGACGCGCGGATCACGACCTGGAGCCCGAGTGCCGAACGGCTGACCGGCTGGACCGAAGCCGAGGCCGTCGGCCAGCCCGGCAGCCTCCTCTTTACGCCCGAGGACCGGGCGGGCGGCGCCGTAGAGCACGAGCTGGCGACGGCCCGCGCCGAGGGCTCGGCCCTCGACGAGCGGTGGCACCTCCGCAAGGACGGCAGCCGGTTCTGGGGCACCGGCGTCCTGGTCGCCCTGCGCGACGGCCCCCTCCGGGGCTTCGCCAGGGTCTTCCGCGACGACACGCAGCGGAAGGAGGCCGAGGAGGCCCGCGACCACGAGCGCGCCCTGCTCACGGCCATCCTGGATGCCCTCCCCGTGGGCGTCGTCATCACGGACGCCCGAGGCCGAATCTCGCGGGTCAACGACGTCACGCGCGAGCTGTGGGGCGTGCCCCCTGAGACCGCGTCCTGGGAGGCGTACGAGGGATGGGTCGGGTGGTGGCCCGAGACCGGAGAGCGGATCCGAGCCGACGAGTGGGCCATGAGCCGGGCGCTCCGCGAGGGCGTCACGACGCGCGGCGAGCTCATCGAGAACCAGCGGTTCGGTAGTGAGGAGCGCCGGTTCTACCTCAACAACGTGGCGCCCCTGCGCGATGCGACCGGCCAGATCGTCGGCGGCGTCGCGGCCATGCTCGACGTGACGGACCGGCGGCGGGCCGAGGAGGAGGTCCGCCGGCTCAACCGGACGCTGGAAGACCGCGTCGCCCGGCGGACCCACCAGGTCCGCTCGCTGGCCCAGGCGCTCACGCTCGCCGAGCAGGACGAGCGTCGGCGGATCGCCCACATCCTCCACGACGACGTGCAGCAGGTGCTGGCCGGTGCCCAGATCAAGGCGTCGCTCGGCGACATGGCCCGCGTCGAGTCCCTTCTCGCCGAGGCCATCCAGCTCACCCGCCGGCTGGCGCACGAGCTGAGCCCGCCGCTCCTCCGCGGCCGCAGCCTCTCCGACCTCCTGTTGTGGCTCGTCGAGCGGAAGCGCGAGCTCTACGGGCTCGACATCCACCTCGACATCGAGGGCGACGTGCAGGTCGAGCGCGAGGACCTCCGGGTGCTCCTCTACCACCTGCTCCGCGAGCTCCTGTTCAACGTGGCGAAGCACGCCGGGACGACGGAGGCACGCGTTCGTGCCGAGCCGTTCCGGGGCGGCGCCCGCGTCACCGTCGAGGACCAGGGGGCCGGCTTCGAGCCGACGTCGCTGACGCGGGCGAAGGGGTTCGGGCTCGGGCTGGCGAGCGTGTTCGAGCGGCTGGAGCTCGTCGGCGGGCGGCTGCTGGTGGAGTCGACGCCGGGTGAGGGTACGCGCGTGACGATCGAGCTGCCGGGCTCCCTGTCGGGCGAGGCGCCGGCTCCGTAGCGGGCGCCGCCGCGGCTACCGCGCCGAGGCGCGGCCCGCCAGCCGGCCGGTCGCCCAGGCCCACAGGAAGTTGTACCCGCCGATGGGGCCGAACGCGTCGAGCACCTCGCCGGCGAAGAAGAGCCCCGGGTGCCGCCGGCTCTCCAGCGTGCTGACCGCCACCTCGTCCAGGCGGACGCCGCCGCCGGTGACCTCGGCCTTCTTGTAGCCCTCGTCGCCGGTCCACGGCAG
>CAYPVZ010000364.1:0-4012 GCA_964414235.1 uncultured Rhodothermales bacterium
CCCTCGAGGCCGCCGACGAGCGATACCCAGCCTTCCTCGGGCGCCACCTCGTCCTCGCCTAACGCGTCCGGCTGGCGACGCGCGCCGCCAGTCGGCCGAGGCGTCGGATCAGGCCGGCGGGCCGGCCGGCATCAGCGGGCGGACCTCCGTCGTGCCGTCCCACCCGTGCTCGGCGTGGATCCGGGTGAACCGCTCGGCTTGCTCGACAGCCTGCTCCTTCGTCGCGGCATCAATGATGGCGAAGCCGGCGACGACCTCTTTGGCCTCGGCGAACGGGCCGTCGGTGACGAGCACATCGCCGCCTTCGGAGACGACGCGGGCGCCCTGGGAGATCGGCATCAGGCCGCCCGTCAGCACGATGGACGAGGCGGCTTCCTGGAAGTAGGCGCCCAGATCTGCCATGAGTTCGGGCGTCGGCGGACGGGCAGCGGACGCCTCGGTCGGCGTCCAGATCATGAAGTACTGCATCGGGTTAGCGGGGCGAGAGGGCAAGGAGGCGGCGGACGTCGGGGCGGACGAGGCAGAGCCCGGCCCACAGGGCGACAGCCACGTAGACCGCGAACAGGACATGCGTGACCAGCGGGCTGCCGACCCGGACGTGGGTGGCGACAGCGCCGCCGAGGTAGCCCGTGAGCAGGACGGCCCCGAGCGGAGCCGTGCGCGGCACGAGGTAGAGGACGAGACAGACCAGTTCGACGCCGCCGAGGATGGGCGCCAGCGCGGCGTCCCACCCGAGCGGCGGCATCGTCGCGCGGATGGGCTCGATGAGGAGCACCTTGCCGATGGCGTCGAACAGAAGGAAGGCGACGCCGAGGCCGCCGAGGGCGTAGCCGACGCGACGGACCGGAGAACTGGCCGGGGTCGGCGAGAGGGCGAGAGCGTTCATGAGGGCGCAGGAAGCCGCGGCTGGCGACGCGCGCCACCAGTCGCGGATGGATGAGAGGGGCTACGCCTCGGCCTGGGCGCGGGCGGCGTTCTCAGCGCGCATGGCCTCCTCGCGGGCCTGGAGCTCCGGCGTGAAGGCCTCGCCGAAGTCCTCGGCGCCGAAGGCCGGCCGGATCTCGCTCGTCGAGTCCCCGGCGACGCGCCCGAATCGCTCCGCCCACGGCCGGAGGTCGTCCAGAGAATCGGCCTGGTAGATCGCGTATCCCGCGATGACCTCCTTGGATTCGGCGAACGGGCCGTCGGTGACGGTGGGGACGCCGTCGTGAAAGGTGATCCGCGCCCCAGCCGAAGAGGGGAGCAAGCCGCCCGTTTCGAGGAGCACGCCCGCCTCGGCGGCGTCAGCGATGAGACGGCCCATGGCCTCCATCTCGTCCTCCGTCGGCATCCCGTCCCGCTGGGCGGCCTCGTCGCAGGTGAGGATCGAGATGAACTGGCGGCGCCCATCGGGCGCCGGGGCGCCGAACGACGGGACCGGCTCCATCACCTGCCGGACCTCCAGCTCCGCCCCGACGTCCTCGACGGGCCAGCGGCGGGCCCACGCGACGGCCTCGTCCAGCGAGCGTGCCTGGATGACCGTGAAGCCGGCCACGAGTTCCTTAGTCTCGGCGAACGGGCCGTCCGTGACCGTCGTCTCGCCGCCCGCGTGGTGGTAGCGGACGCCCTCAGAGGTCGGCTTGAGGCCGACGCCGTCGAGCATCACTCCGGCCCGTGTAAGGGACTCGTTGTAGGCCGTCATGGCCTCGAAAAGCTCCGTGGTGGGCAGAACGCCGGACTCGGTGTTGGCGTCGGCCTTGCGAAAGATCATGAACCGCATGGTCTCGGGGGATGGTGTGGGCGGGGGACTCTCCCCCGTTCTACCCCTCCGACGAGCGACCTCGACCGGGATCGACACGGCCGCGCAATTTTTTCGACGCGCCTACGGTCCGGCCACCAAGCGACCGAGGCGGACCCGCGCGCTGTCGATGCGGGGGTTGCCGTCGTCCGGGTACGCCGCCAAGTAGAGGCGCAGCGCTTCGCGCTGGTGGGTGATCGCGGCCTCGCGGTCGCCGAGGCGGGCCGCCAGCAGCGCGACGTGGCCGTGGCTGTCGGCCGTAAACGGGTGATCGTCGCCCACCGTGGCGCGGTGGATGGCCAAAGCTTCCTCCGCCAACCGACGCGCCTCGACGAGCCGTCCCCGCTCGCGGAGCACGACGGAAAGGTCGATCAGCTTGTTCGCCACGTACGGGTGGCCGTCGCCGTAAAGCTGGCGGATCAGGCGGAGCCCCTCGCGCGCGCTCACCTCCGCACCGTCGAGGTCGCCCGCGGCGCGCTGGTAGCGCGAGAGTTCGCCGAGCGTGTTCGGGACCGTCGGGTGACCGGTCCCGTAGAGCCGGAGGTTGGCGCGGTGGACGTCCTGGAGGAGCGCGATGGCCTCGTCGGTCCGCCCCTGGTCGCCGATGGCCCACGCCATCTCGCGCCGCGTCATGACGACCTCGGGGTGGTCGCGCCCGAGCGCCGGCTCCAGGATCGCCAGCGCCTCCCGGTAGCGCGCCTCGGACTCGGCGTCGTGCGCCTCGTAGTGGTCGAGGATGGCGAGGTGAGCCAGTGTGGAGCCGATGCGCGGGTCGCCGGACGGGAACGCTGAGCGGTACTGGCGGAGCGCCTGCTCGTGGAGCCGTCGGGCGTCCGGGTAGTCGCCCTGGCGGGCGCGCAGGATGCCGATCCGGTCGAGGCGGCGGGCCAGCTCGGGGTGCGGCGCATCGACGCGCTGCTCGGCAAGCGCGAGCCCCTCGCGGTGGAGGGTCTCCGCCTCGGCGAAGTTGCCGAGCCAGTAGCCGACCTCGCCGGCCGTGTAGAGCGTCTCCGCCAGCCCGTCGTCGTCGCCTGCCTGGCGCTGCCAGGCGAGGGCGGGCGCCAGCAACGTGTCGGCCCGGCCGAAGGCGCCCTGCTGGACGTAGATCCGCGCGAGGGCGAGCCGGAGCCGTGCCTCCAGGTCGGGCTGGCCCGAGAGCGTGTCGAGGCGGACCGAGGCCGAGTCGAGCAGCGCCAGCGCCGTGAGCGTGTCGCCGCGCGCGACGTCGGGGTCGCCGCCATCGAAGAGGCCGACGAGGAGGCCGGTGACGGCCTCGGCGCGGTCGCGCTCGCGGGCGATCCGCCGGGCCTGCGTCGTGGCCGTCGCGGCCCAGGCCACGACGAGCCCGAGGCCGATAAGGGCGACCGCCACGCCGGCCCGGTGACGGCGGGCGAACCGGCCCACGCGGTAGCCCAGGGTCGGAGCGCGCGCCTCGACCGGGAGCCCGTCGAGGTGACGCCGGACGTCGGCCGCCAGTTCAGCGGCGCCGCGGTAGCGCTGCTCGGGCTCGGGGCGGAGCGCCTTGAGCACGATCCGGTCGAGGTCGCCGCGGAGCCGGCGGCGGAGCCGGTCGGGCGTCGTCGAGCGGAGCGAGCCGGTGGCGTCCGGGCCGGCGGGATCCGGGGGCACGCGCCCGCCGGTCGGGGCCGCCGTCGTCACCGCGTCGGACGGACGGGTGGCGCCGCCCGCCGGGCCGGGGCGGCGGCCGGTCAGCAATTCGTAGAGGAGAACGCCGAGGCCATAGACGTCGGTGGCCGTCGTGATCGCCCCACCCCCGGTCTGTTCGGGCGCGGCGTAGGCCGGCGTGAGCATTCGACGCCCGGTCTGCGTGTGGTCACTGTCGGCCTCATCCGTGAGCAACTTGGCCACGCCGAAGTCGAGGAGCTTGACGCGGGCCGTGTCGATTCGGTCGGGAGTCGAGGACTCCGAAGCGCCCGATTCTGCGGAGGCGACGAGCACGTTCGACGGCTTGAGGTCGCGATGGACGACGAGCCGGGCGTGCGCGTAGGCGACGGCCTCGCACACGTCGAGGAACAGCGCCAGCCGGTCGTTGACCGCGAACCGGCGGCGGTCGGCGTAGGCCGTGATCGGCTCGCCGTCGACGAACTCGGTCGCGAGATAGGGCCGCCCGTCGGCGGCGGTCCCGCCGTCGAGGAGCCGGGCGATGGCCGGGTGGTCGAGCCCGGCCAGGATGCGGCGCTCAGCGTGGAACCGCTCGACGAGATCCTCGCCGAG
>CAYPVZ010000365.1:0-4010 GCA_964414235.1 uncultured Rhodothermales bacterium
CCTCCGCTCGTTCGAGTTGATCGCCGAGGCGGTCGGCCTCGCGCCCCTCGCGGACGCCGTCTAGCCGGCGAGCACGTCGGCGCAGTCGACGTCGGAGGCCCCCGGCAGCACGCCCGTCGCCAGGAACTGGCGGACCATGTCGATCACGCGCGGGTGCATCATGATGAACGTGTGCCGCGACGGCACGACCGCGTGCGCGGCCCCGGCGAGGCACGTCTCCTCGACCCACACCTTGCCGTCGCGGTCGCCCGCGATGACGGCGATCTCGCCGCGCGGCGGCGTCCCCAACTCCACCGCCGTGCCGCCCGACGTCCTCAGCTCGCGGATGGGCCGGAGCGACCAGCCGATCCACGGCGCCCAGCGGTCGGCCGAGTGCGAGCCCCGGTTCGGCGGCGCCAGCAGCACGGCGCGGACGGGCACACCCGGCGGGTCGTTCACCAGCAGCCAGCGGATTACCACCGTCCCCAGGCTGTGCCCCACGAAGTGGATGCGCGGCGGCACCTCCTCGGCGATGGCCCGGTCCACGGTATCGTCCAGCTGCTGCCCGATCTCGGCCACGCTCGGCCCCGTGCTGCTGTAGCCGACGTTGAGCACGCGGTAGCCCGCCCGGCGCAGGCTGATCTCCAGCGGCGCCATCGAGGCCGGCGTCCGCCCCATGCCGTGCACGAGGACGACCAGCTCGCGCGGCGCCCCGTCGTGCGGACGGGACGCGGCGCACGCACCGAGCGCCACACTGGCGGCGACGACCGCCAGTGCGGCGACCGGGACGCGGGGCAGGGCAGGCATGCCCGAAGCCTACGCGCCCCGCCCGCCCCCGTCCTGGTGCGGACGGACTACAGCCCGACGCGGTCGAAGATGGCGTCCACCTGCGCGGTGTGGAACGCCGGGTCGAAGGCGTCGGCGATCTCGTCGCCCGAGAGGTGCGCCGTGATGCCAGGTGCGCCGTCGACGATCTGGCGGAAGCTGCGGCGCTCGCGCCACGCCTGCATCGCCAGCGGCTGGACCGTGTCGTAGGCCGTCTCGCGGCTCAGCCCCTTGCCGATGAGCATCAGCAGGAGCCGCTGGCTGTAGACGAGCCCGTAGGTCCGGTCGAGGTTCTCCAGCATCCGGTCCGGGAAGACCGAGAGGTTCTCGACGATGCGCGCCATGCGGTCGAGGGCGTAGTCGAGCGCAATCGTCGCGTCCGGCAGGATGACGCGCTCTACCGACGAGTGGCTGATGTCGCGCTCGTGCCATAGCGCCACGTCCTCGTAGGCCGCCACCATGTAGCCGCGGAGCAGCCGAGCCATGCCCGTCAGGTTCTCCGACCCGATGGGGTTCCGCTTGTGCGGCATCGCGCTCGACCCCTTCTGGCCCTTCCCGAACGCCTCCTCGGCTTCGAGGACCTCGCTCCGCTGGAGGTGCCGGATCTCGACCGCAATCGTCTCGATGGTCGTTCCGATGAGCGCGAGGGCGGCGAGGTACTGCGCGTGGAGGTCGCGCGGGAGGACCTGCGTCGAGATCGGCGCCGGCCGCAGCCCGAGCCGCTCGCACGTCAGCCGCTCGACCTCGGGCGGGATCTGCGCGAACGTCCCGACGGCGCCCGACAGCTTGCCCACGCGGACCGCCTCGGCAGCGGCGTCGAACCGCTCGATGTCCCGCTGGAAGGCGTCGTAGAAGCGCGCCAGCTTGAGCCCGAACGTCGTCGGCTCGGCGTGGACGCCGTGCGTCCGCCCGACGGTGACGGTGTGCTTGTGCTCGCGCGCCCGGCTGGCGAGCGTCTCCGCCAGCCGGACGAGGCCGGCGCGGAGGATCGCGTTGGCGCGCGTCAGCCGCAGCGACTGCGCCGTGTCGACCACGTCGGACGACGTCAGGCCGTAGTGGACCCACTTGCGCTCGTCGCCGAGCGTCTCGGAGACGGCGCGCGTGAAGGCGACCACGTCGTGCCGCGTCTCGGCCTCGATCTCGTGGATCCGCTCGACGTTGAACGAGGCGTTCTCGTAGAGCCGCTCGACGTCCTCGTGCGGGATCTGGCCCGTCGCCTCGGCCCACGCCCAGCACGCGGCCAGCTCGACGTCCAGCCAGGCCTGGTACTGGGCGTCCTCGGTCCAGATGGCGCCCATCGCGGGGCGCGTGTAGCGGTCGATCATGGCGGCGCGGGTGGGGGCCGGTAAGATGGAGACGGCGTGCGGGACGAGGTGAGAAGAGAGCGTCCAGCCGCGCGGCTCAGCGCGCCGCCACCAGCCGCCGGACGAGGTCCACGCCGAGCCCGTCGATGTCCGACTGGCGGTTCGTGAGCACGACGACGGCGACGTCGGTTCCGGGCACGGCGGCGAGGAACGAGACGAAGCCGCCCGTGCCGCCGTTGTGGAGCGCCATCGTGAGCCCGTCGGCGTCGGGCACCGGGATCCAGAACCAGCCGAGCCCGATCTGCCGGCCTTCGCCCGCGTCGGCACGCGGGGCGAGGGCGAGCGCCAGCGCGTCGGCGAGGGGCGTGGCCTCGGGGTGGAGCGCGGCCTCGGCGAGCGTGAGCAGGTCGGAGGCGGTCGAGCGCCAGGCGCCGGCGCCGGCGTTGGCATCGGTCCACGTCCAGTGGGGGACCGGCTGTCCGTCCGGGCCGTGGGCCTCGGCGAAGCGCGCCGCCAGCGAGTCCGGCACCTCGGCGAACGTCTCTTCCATGCCGAGCGGGCCGAGGACGCGCTGGCGGACGAGGTCGGCGTAGGACGTGTCGGCGCGCCGGGCGAGGGCGTAGCCGAGCAGGCCGACGCCGAGGTTGGAATAGGAGAACGTCTCGCCCGGCGGCGTCTCGGCGCGCGGTCGGTTGAACGAGGTCGCCAGCGCGGCGGCGTCGTAGCCCGCGTACGGGTCGGCCATCGAGAACCCGGGTGCGAAGCCCATCTCCAGGGGGAGCCGCGGCAGGCCAGACGTGTGCGTGGCGAGGTGCCACAGCCGGATCGGGCCCGAGGCGTGCTGCTCCACCATCCCGAGGTCCGGCACGAGGTCGGCGACGGGCGTCTCCAGCGTCGTCTCGCCGCGGACCACGGCGTCCGCCAGCGTGAGCGACGTGAGGAGCTTCGAGATGGAGCCGATCTCGTAGAGCGTGTGTGCATCGGGCGCCGTACCGAGGCTGTCGAGCGCGCCGGCGGTCGCGAAGAACCGCTCCCCACCGACGCTCACGCCGACGACGAGCGTCGGCAGGCCGAGCGAGTCGGCGGCAGCCCGGGCGAGGGAGTCGAGCGGGATGGGCTGTGCCGCGGCGCTGGCGGTGAGCGCCGCCAGCAGAGCGAGGGCGTGGAGGCGTGGCATCGGGTCAGTCCGGGTCGGAGAGGGTGTGAAGGAGGGCCGCCAGTCGGTCGCGGAGCGGGAGGAGATCCCTACGGACGGCCCGCTGGTTGAGTTTGTAGATGACTCCGAAGACCGAGCCCAGGATGAGCAGGGGCGCGAGGTAGACGCCGATGACGAACGCGATCTCCGCCGCCGTCTCGGGCGCCCGCATCTCCCGCTGCATCTCGACATAGCCGCTGGCGACGAGGACCATCGGCCCGATGGCGAGCGGGAGCAGGTACCACCACACGACCGACCGCAACAGATGAATCTGGATCTCGACCCGGGCGAGTGCCACTCGGAGCGCCTCGGCGGCGGGGAGATCGGGCGCCGGGCGCGGCTGGCGGCGCTGCGCGCGCACCATCCACCCGATGGCGAACACCGCGCCGACGATCGACAGCACCACGCCGAGCCGTGCGAGTGGCGGGGCCTCCGGGTACATCGACCCGAACGCAACGGCGACGACGGCCGCTGCGGCTGTCTCCCGCCAGTCCCGCCAGCGGATGGCGCGGTCGAACGCCGCGGCCTCGCTTCGGAGCGCACGGACGTCCTCGGGGGCCGGCGGCGGCGCATCGGCGCCCTCCCGCCACAGGGTCTGGAGCTCGTCGAAGGGCGTCATGGCGTCACGGGGTCGGCGAGAATCACGGCCAGCCGCTTCTTCGCCCGGTGGAGGCGGACGGCCACGTTCGAGAGGCTCAACCCGAGGA
>CAYPVZ010000366.1:0-4007 GCA_964414235.1 uncultured Rhodothermales bacterium
CGTCTGGGCCGAGGCCTGCCGCGCCTCGCTCACCGACGGCCAGCCCCGCCGCGCCGAGGTCGAGCTCCGCCGGCCCGGCGACCCCCGCACGCTCGCCACCACCGTCTCGCCCATCCTCGACGACGGCGGCGGGGCGCCCCGCTTCGCCATCGTCGTCGAGGACGTCACCGAGCGCCGCCGCGCCGACGAGCGCCTCCGCGAGCACGAGGCCCAGATCGAGGCGCTCGTCTCGCAGGCCCCGCTGGCGCTCTTCGCCACCGACGCCGACGGCCGCTTCACCGTCGCCCGCCGGCAGGCGCTCCGCAGGCTCGGCCTGACCTCCGCCGAGACGCTCGGCCGCTCGCTCACCGAGCTCTTCCCCGCCGCCGCCGGCCCCATCCGCGCCGCGCTCGACGGCGCCGAGGCCTCCTGGACCGTCGAGGCCGGCTGCCACGTCTTCGAGGTCCGCCTTCAGCCCCGCATCGGCACCGACGGACGCGCCCACGGCCTCCTCGGCGTCGCCCTCGACGTCACCGACCGCGCCCGCGTCGCCGCCGCCAACGAGGCCGCCGCCGCCATCCGCGCCGACCTCCTCTCGCGCGTCAACCACGCCTTCCGGTCGCCCCTCACCGCCGTCATCGGCTTCGCCGACTTCCTCGCCGACGGCGCCGACGAGAGCGACGTCGCCATCGCCCGCGAGGGCATCGCCCGCGGCACCGAGCGCCTGCTCAAGGCCCTCGACGAGCTCCTCGACCTCGCCCTCCTCGACGACGTCGCCGCGCGGCCCGCCCCCATCGACGTCGGCGCGCTCACCGCCACCATCATCGAGACCGAGCGCGCCGCGGCCGGCGACCGGCCCGTCCGCCTCCGCGACGGCCTGCCCCCGGGCCCCGTCCTCCTCGACGGCGACCTGCTGGAGCGCATCCTCCGCCACCTCGTCGGCGCCGCGCTGGCCTCCACCGGCAGCGACGTCGAGGTCGGGCTCGCGCTGTCCCCCCCCGACGCCATGGAGATCGTCGTCACGGGCGGCGTCGAGGGCGCCGGCGCCGCCAGCGTCCGCCGGCTGGTGGCCCTCCTCGGCGGGACCATCGAGCCCGTCGGCGGCCTCCTGCCCGGCTGGGTCGTCCGCCTGCCGCGCCGCGCCGTCCCCGTCGTCGACCTCGGCCGCCTGCCGCTGGCGCCGCCCGCGCCCGGCGCCGACGGCTGGGCCGGTGAAGTCCCGTCGGTGGTGTTCGGCGGGGCGTCGAACTAGGTTGCCGGGGCCCTTCGCCCCGTCACCCATGGCCGAGACCCCCTTCGTCCCCGAGTACGCCAAGCCGGACGCCCCGGGCGTCCACATGGGCTTCGACAACACCGTCGCGCTCTACCACGTCGTCCTCCCCGAGGACACCTTCGAGCAGGCCGCCCAGGCCGTTTTTGGATGGCTCCGTGAGGCGCAGGCGCGCTTCCCCGGCTGGCCCCGCGTCTTCTACCTCGACGTCGCCGGCCACGAGGGCGACGCCTCCGGCTTCGACACGGACTTCTACGAGTTCCAGCAGGACTTCTGGTTCTCCACCGTCGCCCCCTTCGTCCAGGCCTTCGAGCTCCCCCTCACCGGCGGCCTCGTCAACCCGGACCGCCAGCGCGACGACGTGCCGGACCGGCTGAACATCGGCGACGACACGCGCCCCCACGCCGGCCAGGTCATCGGCGACCACTAGCCGCTGGCGTCGCCCGCCAGCGGGGCAGGGGAGGCCCGCCCCTACAGGTCCATCGCCGTCGGCGTCGCGTCTGCCCCCCTCCCGAGCGTGACCGCAGCGCTCCGCCAGGGACCGCAGCCCTCCCGAGCGCGACCGCAGCGCCTCCGAGCACGAGCGCAGTCCCCCCGAGCGCGAGCGCAGTGCCCCGGAGCACGAGCGCAGCGCTCCGCCGACGAGCGCAGCCCTCCCGAGCGCGAGCGCAGCGCTCCGGAGCACGAGCGCACCGCTCCCGAGTGCGAGCGAAGCCATCCGCCGTCGACTGCAGCGCTCCGCCGCCGACTGCAGCGCTCCGCCGCCGACTGCAGCGCTCCGCCGCGCCCCGCTGGCGCCGACGACCCGCCAGCGACACGCCAGGGCAAAAGAATGCCCCCCGGCGCTCGTCGAACGCACGTCTTTCCCTACACTCCCGCACTCCCGAACACCGAACCGGCACGGATCCTTCATCACCAGCCAGTTTTGTTATGGAACCCACCGGCCGCGGCTCCAACGCCGCCCCCGCCGAGCAGGACCAGCGCCTCGCCGCCGAGATCAGCGAGTGGGAGCGCGTCCTCACCGCCGCCCGCGACGACGCCGACGTCCAGGCCCTCCTCGGCCCCGCCGAGTTCGACACCGACGCCCTCGACCTCATCCTCGCCGACGTCGACTCCGCCGGCACCGCCTACACAGCCCGCGCCAAGGCCATCGGCGCCCAGAAGGCCGCCCAGGAGGCCAAGGACGCCGCCTACGACTCCGCCCGGTCCTCCTACCGCGCCTTCCGCAAGATGGCCCGCTCCCGCTTCCAGGACGACGCCGACGCCCTCGCCGCCCTCGGCCTCAACGACCCCACCGCCCGCGCCCTCGACCCCTTCGTCACCCAGGCCCGCGCCGGCTACGGCGCGGCCTCCGACGACCCCTACCTCTCCCGATTCGGCCGCGGCTACACCGCCGAGCGCCTCGCCGCCCTCATCGGCGAGGTCGACGCCCTCGTCGACGCCGAGAAGGCCCTCACCAGGACCGACGCCCGGGCCGGAGCGACCACCACCACCCGCGACGCCGAGGCCGCCGCCGCCCGCAAGGCCTTCGGCGACTTCCGCACCGCCGCCCGCGTCCTCCTCCCCGACGAGCTCCTCGCCCGCATCGGCCTCGACTGAGATCTGCCGGGAATCGACCTCCTCCCTGGAGGGAGGTGGCCGCGAAGCGGACGGAGGGTGTCGAGCGAGAGACGTGAGCCCCGCAGATACCCCCCGCCCGCCTCAGCGGGGACCCAGAGACGGATGCCGGAGCCCTGACCGTCAGGCCCCCAGCAGCACGATCCCCGCCGCCACCGCCACCGCCGCGACGACCCGCCGCCCCCCGAACGGCTCCTTCAGCATCACCACGCCGAGGACCGAGGCGAACAGCACGCTCGTCTCCCGCAGCGCCGCCACCGGCGCCAGCGGCGCCGCCGTCATCGCGTACAGCGCGATCCCGTACGCCAGCATCGACATCAGCCCGCCCCCGACGCCCGCCCGCCAGTTCGCCCGCACCGTCGGCCCCAGCGTCCCCCGCCGCGTGACCGCCGCCAGCACCGGCAGCGCCACCCCGTTCAGCACGAACAGCCACGCCACGTACGCCTCGACCGACCCCGAGCGCCGGGCCCCCAGCCCGTCGAGCAGCGTGTACGCCGCGATGCTGACGCCGGTCGCCAGCGCGAACCCGACCGCGGCCCGCCGGTCGCCGCGCTGGCCGCCCTCGGCCCCCAGCGTCAGCACCCCGCCCGCGATCAGCCCGACCGCCGCCAGCGTCGTCGGCGCCAGCCGCTCCCCGACGAACGCCAGCGAGCCGGCCGCCGTCAGCAGCACCGCGCTGCCCCGCGCGATGGGGTAGACGTGCGACAGGTCCCCGTGCCGGTAGGCCGCCAGCAGGAGCAGGTTGTACGCCACGTGGACGACGCCCGTGGCCGCGAGGAACGGCCACACCTCGGGGCGGATCGGCGGGAGCCAGGGGAGCGCGAGGGCTCCTGCCAGCCCGGCCGCCCCCGTCATCAGCGCGAGGAGGACGAGCCGGTCGCCGCCGCCCTTGACGAGCGCGTTCCACGACGCGTGCAGCAGCGCCGCGAGCAAGACGAGGCCGAGCAGGGATGCGCTCACGATCCGGAGAGGCGGGGGGACGGACCGACCGGGCCGCCAAGCTAGGCTCTGTGCGGAAACTCCGGGTTGTCATCCTGAGCGCCAGCGAACCATGAGGTCGGCGCCGCCAAGGATCTCGACGCCGACGAAGCCATCCGGTTCGAGTCGAGATCCTCCGCTCTGCTCAAGGCGGTTCGGAGTT
>CAYPVZ010000367.1:0-4006 GCA_964414235.1 uncultured Rhodothermales bacterium
CTCCACGGCCTCCGCACGTGGCGCCCCTCTAGCTTCTCCGTACGACTCCTCTCTTTTGCATGGCTTACGAAGCGACCCTCCTCCCCGGCGACGGGATCGGCCCCGAAGTGATCGACGCGGCCGTCGCAGTCGTCGAAGCGACCGGCGTCGCATTCGACTGGGACCGCCAGCAGGCCGGGATCGGAGCCTACGAGGCGACTGGCGACCCGCTCCCGCAGGAGACCATCGATTCCATCGCGCGGACGAGGCTGGCACTCAAGGGGCCGCTCACGACGCCGGTTGGGACGGGCTTCCGGAGCATCAACGTGGGGCTCCGCCAGCATTTCGATCTCTACGCGAACGTCCGGCCTGCCATCAGCCTGCCCAACACGGGCGCGCCGTTCGACGGCATCGACCTGATCCTCTACCGCGAGAACACGGAGGACCTCTACGCTGGCATCGAGTACTTCGACGAGAAGAACCAGATCGCCGACTCGATCGCGCGTCTATCGCGGCGGGGCTGCGAGAAGATCGTCCGGTTCGCCTTCGAGGACGCGCAGCGCCGGGGCCGCTCGCGGATGAGCCTCGTCCACAAGGCCAACATTCTGAAGGTGACGGGCGGTCTGTTCCTGTCGGTCGGCCGCGACATCGCGCCGGAGTACCCGGAGATCGACTTCGACGACCGGATCGTCGACAACATGGCGATGCAACTCGTGATCCGGCCGCACGAGTACGACTGCCTCGTCACGACGAACCTGTTCGGTGACATCCTCTCGGACCTGATGTCGGGCCTCGTCGGCGGGCTGGGCGTGACCGGCGCGGCCAACTTCGGCGACGACTGCGCCATCTTCGAGGCCGTCCACGGCTCGGCGCCCGACATTGCGGGGCAGGGCATCGCCAACCCGACCGCCGTCATCCGCTCCTCGGAGATGATGCTGGAGCACCTCGGCGAGCGGAAGGCCGCCGCCGCCATCCGGGACGCGCTCCACCAGGTCTACTCGGACCGCCAGTCGCTCACGAGCGATCTCGGCGGGAGCGCCTCAACGGCCGAGTTCGGCGCCACACTGGCGGCGCGCGTCCGCGAGCGAATGGAAGCCGCGTAACTCGACATGATTCAGCGCATTCAGACCCTCTACCTCGTCGCCGGCGCGCTCCTGCTGGCGCTCTTCGTGGCCCTCGGCAGCACCTGGGCGGCCGCCATCGCCGAGGCTCAGGCGTGGCTCGGGACCCTCGGCTACGTCCTGGCCGGCGTGACGGCCGTCGCCGCCCTCGTCGCCGTGGGGCTCTACAAGAACCGTGACCTCCAGCGCCGCGTGATCCTGGTCGCGCAGTGGCTCGACCTGGCGCTCGTCATCGTGGTCCTCGTCGGTCTCTACCTTGCCTTCGACAGCAGCGACTTCGAAGCGCCTGTCGGCTATTACCTCGTCGCGCTCCAGCCCATCGTGGCCTACCTGCTGCTCCGGATGGCCCGCCAGCGCGTCTCGGCCGACATCGAGATGGTCCGGTCGATGGACCGTATTCGGTAGGTGACGCGCGCTCCGGCGTGGGTGTGGGTGCTCGTCACGGCGGGCCTCCTCATCCTCGGCGCCTCCGCCATCCTGATCCGCCTCGCGGGCGACGCGCCTGCGCTCGCGCTGGCCGCGTGGCGGACCGTCGCGGTGTCGCTCGTTCTCGGGCCGTGGATGCTCACGAGCGCTCGGTCGGAGATCGCCCGGTTCACGGCGCGCGACTGGGCGATGGCGCTCGGCGCGGGCGTGCTGCTCGGGCTCCATTTCATGACCTGGATCGTCTCGGTCCAGCTCACGAGCGTCGCCAGCGCGTCGGTGCTGGTGACGATGAGTCCGCTGTTCATCGCGGTCCTCAGCGGTGTTTTCCTGAACGAGCGGCCATCGCGGCGGACCTGGGCGGCCATCGCGGTTGCGGTCCTCGGGGCCGTGCTCATCGGCATCAGCGAGCGGGACAGCGGCGTCTACCCGAACCCGGCCCTTGGCAACGTGATCGCGCTCGGGGCAGCGTTCTTGGTCTCGGTCTATCTCCTCATCGGCCGCGCCGTCCGCCAGCGGACCGGGTTCGTGGCCTACTTCGGGACGCTCAACGTGGCCGCCGCCGTGACGTGCCTTCTCGGGTGCGTCATCGCAGGTGTGCCACTGGCGCTGCCGCTTCCCATCGCGTTGCTGGCGATTGGGATGGGACTGGGGCCCGGCCTGTTGGGCCATGGGTCGTTCGCGCTCTCGCTGCGGTATCTGCCGGCTGCGCTGCTCGGGCTGCTCTCGCTGGCGGAGCCCGTCGTTGCGTCGGTGGTGGCCATCTTCGCATTCGGCGAGGTGCCCAAGCCGCTGGCGGTCGTCGGGATGGTCACGGTGCTGGCGGCGATCTCGGCCGTGGTTACGAACCGGGGCCGGTGAAGCGATCCGCCGGTAGGTCCGAGAACCGGCGGCGCCCGCGTGCGAAGTAATCCAGGACGAGGCTCTTACGGTAGGGTGGGAGGACCGACGGCTCGTCCGGCGGTGGGGGTTCGATGGTTTGGAGGATCATGCGGGCCTCGCGCCAGGCCCGGCGAATAGCGGCCGCCTCGTCACGGCTTCCCCCGATCCACGAGCGCGCGGCGGCGAGGGCGTCGAGCAGGCGCCGCGCGCGGAGCACGCGCCGGGCCTCGCGACGGGGCAGGTTCTTCGCCAGCATCACGAGCCCGTTGCGGAAGTTATAGAACGCCTTCCGCGGATTGCCCTGGGGCAGCGACGCGCCGCCGAGATGGTAGACCTCCGACGCCGGCTCGACGCGGATGCGCCCGCCCGCGCGCTGAAGCCGCCAGCACAGGTCGATCTCCTCCATGTGCATCCCGAACGACTCGTCGAACCCGCCCGCCGCCTCGAACGCTTCGCGCCGGACGACAAGCGCAGCACCGGTCGCCCAGAAGACGTCGCGGGCGTCGTCGTACTGGCCGTGATCGGGTTCGAGCGTGTCGAACAGGCGGCCGCGCGTGAACGGATAGCCGTAGGCGTCCAGAAAACCGCCCGAAGCGCCGGCATACTCGAAGCGCTGGCGGTCGCCGTACTGGAGCAACTTGGGCTGGACCGCGACGACGTCCGGGTCGTCCAGCGTGTCAACGAGTGGCCGGAGCCAGCCGGGTGGGACCTCGACGTCGTTGTTGAGGAAGCACAGGACGTCGCCGCTGGCGGACGGCACGGCGGCGTTGTTGCCGCGCGCGAACAGCCAGTTCTCGGGATGCTGGACGACGACGACCTCGGGGTGGGACGCCGCCAGCCATGCGGCCGTGCCGTCCTCCGAGGCGTTATCGGCGACGACCACCTCGAAGTTCGGGTACTCCGTGGCCAGGACGCTCGGGAGGAATCGCTCGAGCAGGGGCCGCCCGTTCCAGGTAACGATGATGACGGAGACGCGGGGGACCAACACTGGTGAGGGGGGCAGGAGCGAAAACTATCTCCTGCCCCCCCGTCGCCGTCCCAGTATCACGGCCTGCGCCTTCGTGACCCCACCACGGGTCGGGCGCAGACACCACCTTTCAGCGGTTTAAAGAGTATTCCGCTGTACGGCACCCCTATAGACCCGCGAGGTCCGCAGACCTAACCTCACCGGCGAAATTTTTTTTCGGCCCCGATGGTGGGGTGGCCTGATCGAGCGGATGAGGGCGTCCCCGGACTGGCCCTAGCTTGCCCCAATGCTCTCTTCAATTCCCGACGATGCGCTCCAGACGCTCCGCGATGTCTGGGGCTATGAAGGGTTCCGACCCGGTCAGGACGAGGCTGTCGCCTCCGTGCTCGCCGGCCGCGACGCGCTGGCGGTGCTCCCGACCGGCGGAGGGAAGTCCCTGATCTACCAGGTGCCAGTCGTGGCCCGGCGTGGGCTGGCGCTCGTCGTCTCGCCGCTCATCGCCCTCATGCAGGACCAGGTGGACGCCCTCGCTCGCCGCGGCGTCCGCGCGGCGGCGCTCCACGGCGGCCTGAGCGCGCGCGATGCCGACCAGCTCTGGACCGACGTGTACGCCCCGACCGGGGAGGCCTGAGTG
>CAYPVZ010000368.1:0-3999 GCA_964414235.1 uncultured Rhodothermales bacterium
ACGCTCTACCACTGGGACCTCCCGGCGGCCCTCGACGCGCGCGGCGGCTGGCTCAACCGCGACGTCGCCGACTGGCTGGCGGACTACGCCCGCGTCGTGCACCAGCGCCTCGGCGACCGCGTCCGGATGTGGACGACGATCAACGAGCCGTGGGTGGTGATGGACGGCGGCTACGTGCGCGGCGGGCTCGCCCCGGGCCACCGCGTGATCGAAGAGGGCGCGTGGGCGGCACATCACCTGCTGCTGGGCCACGCCCGCGCCACGGCCGCGCTCCGCGCCGAGGGCGCCACGCAGGTGGGCCTCGCGGTGAACCTGGAGCCCAAGGTCGCCGCCACGGACCGCCCCGAGGACGTCGAGGCGACGGCCCGCGCGGACGCCTACATGAACCGGATTTTTCTGGATCCGGTCGTGCACGGCCGCTACCCGGAGAAGCTGCCCGAGGTCTTCGGCGCGAGCTGGCCCGACCTCCCCGACGACCTGGGCGAGATCCGGACGGCGACCGACTTCTTCGGCATCAACTACTACACGCGCGCCGTCTGCGTGGACGACCCGAGCGACCTGCCCGAGCGCGCCCGGCGCGTCCGCCAGCCGCGCCACCCGGCCACCGAGATGGGCTGGGAGGTCTACGCGCCCGCCTTCCGCGACCTGCTGATCCGGCTCAAGGCGGACTACGGCGACCCGGCGATGTACGTCACCGAGAACGGCGCCGCCTTCTACGACCCGCCGCAGGCCGTCGGCGGCGAGGTGGCCGACCCGCTCCGGATCGCGTACCTCCACGACCACCTGCTGGCCGTCCGCGACGCCATCGAGGCCGGCGCCGACGTGCGCGGCTACTTCGCGTGGTCGCTGCTCGACAACGTCGAGTGGAGCCAGGGCACCTCGAAGCGGTTCGGCCTCGTCCACGTCGACTTCGAGACGCAGGCGCGCACGCCGAAGCACAGCGCGGCCTTCTACCGCGAGGTGATCGAGAGCAACGGCGCCGGCCTGGGCGCCGCGCCCGTGATCCCGACCACGGACGCGGTCACCGCCAGCGGGGCGAGGGCGGCCTCGCTCCAGGAGGGCGCGGCGGAGTAGCGCCGCCCAGAGAGGGACTTACCCGGCCGGCGGGCACACGAACCCGGCGGCCTCGCGGTCGGCAAGGGCGCGGGCGGCCTCGTTCGGGCTGGGCCGGGCGCCGGCCGGCACCCAGTCGATGAGGCAGCCGGGCGCGCCCTCGCGCCCGATGGTGATGACCGCCAGCTCGTCGGTCAGCGGCGGGGTGTGGCTGTCGCCGACGTCCATCCGGTAGCGGACGATGATGGCGACCGGCACGTCGTCCACGATCCGCCACTCGACGCGGTCGCCGAGCAGGTTGAACGCCGACTGCGACGTGAACACCTCGTTCGGGACGCCGGCGTCGATGTCCATGCGGGCGTCGCCGTCGGAGACGTAGAGCGGGATGCCGTCGTAGCCCGGGCAGCGGAGGTCGACGCCGCCGTCCTCGTACGTCTTGAGCGTCTCGCAGGCGTCGAGGTCGAGGTCGGTGTAGATGCTCCTCGGGCCGCCGGCCGGCGCGCTGGTGGTGTCCGTCGGCGCGGAGGGATCGGTCGCGGGCGACGCGTCGGCAGGCTCTGAGGGCGGAGCGCCAGGTGCGGGGGCGTCGGCGCAGGCCGCCAGCGCGGCGAGGGCGAGGAGGATCGGCAGGCGCATGAGGACCGGCGTGGGGCGGATGCCGAACGCCTCGCCCGCGGCGCCGATCCTACTCCCGGCGCAGCCGCGCCCACACGCCGCGGTGGTCCGACGGCTGGACGCCGCCCACGGGATCGGCCAGGATCACGCGCGACGCGACGGGCCGCAGCCCCGGGCCCGCAAAGACATGGTCGATCCGGCGCGGCTGATGACCGAGCGCCTCGACGAGCGTCGAGATGGGGTCGCCCGGGTGGAGCGCGTCGTAGGCGCTGGCGGCGCGCGCGCGCAGGGGGCCGAGCGACGGCGCGTCGGAGGTCGTGTTGAAGTCGCCCGCGACGACCCAGGGCGCCTCGGCCGTCCGGTCGATGAACGCGAGAAGGTCAGCGATCTGGACGGCGCGGATCGAGTCGCCCTCGACCGTGTGGTGGAGGTGCGTCACGACCACGTCCAGCGGCCGGCCGTCGACGTCGAGGCGGGCGCGCGCAGCAACGCGGTAGTCATCCAGCGGACGGAGCTTCACCCAGCTCGTGTCGACGATCGGGTGCCGGCTGAGGATGGCGTTGCCGTAGCGCTTCTCCCGCTCCGGGCCGTCGACGGAGGCGAACACGACGGCGTAGCCGAGGCGCGCGCCGAGCGTCGCGGCCTGATTCGCGAGCCCCGTCGACGCATCCTGCAGGACCTCCTGGAGCACGATCACGTCGGGCCGGAGTGCCCCGAGCGTGTCGGCGAGGATCGCCAGCCGGGCGGGCCAGTCGCCCTGGTCGTGCCACAGGTTGAGCGTGACGACGTCGACCGTGTCGGGCGGGCGCGGCGCGGGGCCGGCGCACGCCGTGAGCAGAACGGAGAGCAGGAGAAGCCGCCGCCTCACGCCAGCGTCAGGCGGACGACGTGCGGCTGGCCGTCGCGCTCGATCGGGATCCGCCAGCCGCTCTCCGACGGGCCGACCGGGACGCCGTCCACCGCGAGCACATCGGCGTCGCCGCGGACGACGCGGATCGTGTAGACCGTGCCGGTGCCGTCGGGCAGGCGGTAGCGGATCGAGAAGCCCGGCCAGCCCGAGGGGATGCACGGGGTCAGGGTGATCGCCTCGCCCCGGTCGAGGCCGAAACCGAGGATCGACTCGACGGCGACGCGGAGCATCCAGCCGGCCGAGCCGGTGTACCAGGTCCACCCGCCGCGCCCGACGTGGGGCGCGACGCCGTAGACGTCGGCCGCGATCACGTAGGGCTCGGCCTTGTACGTCGCGACGGCCTCCGGGGAGTCGCCGTGGCTCACCGGCGAGAGCATCGCCAGCAGTGGCGCGGCGCGCTCGCAGCGGCCCGCCTGCGCGAGCGCGCGGACGGCCCACAGCGCGGCGTGCGTGTACTGCCCGCCGTTCTCGCGGACGCCCGGCACGTAGCCCTTGATGTAGCCCGGGTCGTGCGGCGTCACGTCGAACGGCGGGTCGAGCAGGCGGAGAAGGCCGGCGTCCTCATCCACCAGCCGGTCTTCCATCGCGTCGAGCGCCTGCGCGGCGCGCTCCTCCGAGGCGACCCCCGAGAGCACGGCCCAGGCCTGCGCGAGCGCGTCGATCTGGCACTCGTCGCTCTCGGTCGAGCCCATGACGGCGCCGTCGTCGTAGAAGGCGCGGCGGTACCAGGCGCCGTCCCAGCCGTCGGCGTCGAGGGCCGCCTGGAGGTCCGCGCGGTGCTGGCGGTAGCGCTCGGCGCGCGCGTCGTCGCCGCGGGCTTCGACGTGTGGGAGGAACGCGTCGAGCGTGGCGGCGAGGAAGAACCCCATCCAGACGCTCTCGCCCCGGCCTTCGCGCCCGACCCGGTTCATCCCGTCGTTCCAGTCGCCCGTGCCCATCAGCGGCAGCCCGTGCACGCCGACGGCCAGGGACCGGTCGATGGCGCGCGCGGCGTGCTCGTAGACGCTCGCAGACGTGCCGGCGTCCTCGGGCTGGAGGAAGGCCTCGTCCTCGCCCTCGTCGAGCAGGCGGGCCGTCACGAAGCGGACCTCCTCGTCGAAGACCGCGTCGTCGCCGGTCGTCGCGGCGTAGGCCGAGGCGAGGAGCGGCAGCCAGAGCAGGTCGTCGGCGAAGCGCGTGCGGATGCCCTTCGAGAGCGGCGGGTGCCACCAGTGGAGCACGTCGCCCTCCTCGAACTGGTGGGCGGCGTTGCGGAGGATCTGCGCCCGCGTGAGGTCCGGCCGGGCGTAGACGAGCGCCGACGTGTCCTGGAGTTGGTCGCGGAAGCCGTAGGCGCCGCCGCTCTGGTAGTAGGCCGTGCGCCCCCAGAGGCGGCACGAGAGGTTCTGGTAGAGCAGCCAGCCGTTCGCCATCAGGTCGAG
>CAYPVZ010000369.1:0-3997 GCA_964414235.1 uncultured Rhodothermales bacterium
GGGTTGACGTGGCCCCACGCCTCGCCGCCGAGCGCGACGCCGGCCCGGCCAAGCCCGAGCACACGGGCGCCGCCTTCGGCGTACTGTGCCCGGGCCGTCGGGGCGAGGAACGCCGCCAGCAGGGCGGCCGGGAGCCAGAGGAGGGCGCGCATAATTGCCAGGGGGTGGCGTTCTGAGGCCGGAGGCCCCCGTTACCTTTGGGGCCCGGGTGTGAACATACGTGATCGTGATCTTACGTCCTACTGCGCTCGTCGTCCTCGCTCTGCTCACGGCTGGCGCTGCACGCGCGCAGGAGCTCAACTGCGACGTCTCGCTCAACCGCCAGTCGCTCAGTGGTAGCGAGTTCGTCTTCCTCGACGAGCTCCGTACCGACGTCGCGCGCTACCTCAACGGTCGTGCGTGGACCAACGACGTCTACCAGGCCGAGGAGCGGATCGACTGCTCGGTCCAGATCACCATCACGACCGCCCCGACGCAGACGACGTTCTCGGGCCAGATCGTGGTCCAGGCCAGCCGGCCGATCTACGGGACGGGGCAGCGGAGCACGACGGTCCTCCTCAGCGACGACCGTTGGGACTTCTCGTACACGCGGGGCCAAAGCCTCATCTACGATCCCAACCGGTACGATGCGCTTACGTCGGTCCTCGACTTCTACGCACTGCTCCTCCTCGGCTACGACTACGACACCTTCGAGGCGCTGGGAGGCACCCCGTACTTCGAGCGGGCCCGCCGGATCGCCGAACTGGCAGTGACCAGCGCGACCGGCAGCGAGGCTTGGGGCGGCGACGGGGCCGAGGAACGGACGCGGTTCGGGCTGATCCAGCAGCTTCTCGATCCGGTCTTCGAGCCGCTCCGCCAGGCGCAGTACGCCTACCACTTCATCGTCCTCGACCATTTCGTGATCGAGCCGCAGACGGCCTGGACGGAGACGATGACGATCCTCCAGTCGCTCCACGAGCTGCACGAGCTGTTCAACCGGCGACGCTACGCGACGGACGTCTTCTACGGGGCCAAGTATCAGGAGCTCACGACCCTGCTGCTTGACGCGCCTCAACGGAATCAGGCTTACGCCCTGCTCGCGGAGATGGACGCAGCCCACCTCGGGACCTACGACCAACTCGTCAACGGGTAGAGTCGGGAAGGAGGCGGAGCTCTGGCACGGTCTTCTCAGGGGTCGACGGAGTCCCTGCTGCTCGCCCATGACTTCCGCTCGTTCTCCGTATGAGATCCTCGGCGTCGAGGAAGGCGCCTCGCCCGAGGCGATCCGCAAGGCCTACCGCCGCCAGGCCCTCCGCTACCACCCCGACCACAACCCGGGGGACTTCGAGGCGGCCGAGGCCTTCCACGCCGTCCGCGAGGCGTTCGAGGCGCTCGACACGGCCGACCCCGACGCCGGCTTCGATGCCGAGCGCGTCGCGGCCGAGATGCAGCGGGCGGCCGAGGAGGTTGAGCGGCGCCGGACGCGGAGTGGGGCTGGTGGCCGTGCATGGCAGCAGATCCGCATCGGCCTCGACCGCTCCGCCTCCGACTGGGCCGTCGCGACGTTCCGGACGCCGCGCGTCCTCGCCGGCGTCGGCCTCGGCGTGGTGCTCGGAGTCGGGCTGGCGTTCGGGCTCGGTGGGATGCTCGGGGCGACGCTCGGCGGCGCGCTCGGCGTGGCCGCCCTCGCCGGGGCCGCCTTCACCGCGACGCCTGAGCCGTGGGCCGTCGAGGCACACTGGCAGGGACTCCGCGATCTCCGCTGGGACGTTCTCCTGAGCTGGGCCGAGATCATCGGCGTGACCGAAGGGCCCGGCGTGTTCGACCTCGCGCTGACCGACGACGCGGCGATGCGGCTGCGGCCGCTCGTGCCGGCCTCGGCGTTTGCCAGTCCCACGGTCTATCGGCTTCCGCTCCGCGATGCCTCGCGACTGGCGCCCATCGTCCGCAGCCAGCTTGCGGCGTAGGCACTCCGTTGCTGGGGGGAGCCCCATCGGGCCAGGGCGCCGACCGGCCGGAACTGGCGCGCCCACTGCTGATCGGTGTTCTCATCACTGTCTCGGGGTGTTGCACTGTCTCGGGGTGTTGCGTTGGTGCCCAGAGAGAGTGGTGGCGCGCGCAGAAGGGTCGAGTCCGTCTCGGCGATGACATGCCCGCTCCGGCAGGGCGCCTCTGGGTCCGAGTCGAGGTCCCGCTCGACTCGGTCAGGACACCCGCTCTGGACATCGCGGTCCTCGGGGCCCGAGAGGTGTATTGGGACGGCGTTCTCATCGGACGGGCCGGCCAGGTCGGGGCCGACCGGGCGGCGGAGCGGGCCGGCCCCATCGACGCTCTGGTCCGGGTCCCGGACTCCCTCGCTGCGCCGGGCGTCCACGTCGTCGCGCTCCGGCTCTCGACGTTCCGGTGGCCCCTGGCGCGCCACGGCTCCTGCTGGCGGTCAAGGCGGGGGACCTGCAGACGCTTGCGGACGCGCCGATCCAGTCGGAGGCCCTGGCTCTCCTGTTCCCCGGTGGGTTCGTCCTCGTCGCTCTCTGCTACGGCGTGCTCTCTGTCGTCGACCGTCGCATGTACTCGACCAGCCCGGACACCTTCGAGAAGATCGACGAGGGAGACGCGGCGTCTGGATGAGGGTGCGCTGAGCACGTCTGCCGCGATGGCCTCGGGGCTAACCGTCGATCCGGAGCACTGGGTCTCCGACGGCGGCGCGGCCAACCTCTACCTCGATTAGCGGCGGGGCCGGTCCGGGACGACGCGCGCCTCGCGGACGACGTCGCCCTGGAGAAGCGCGTCGACCACGTCCAACCCCTCGACGACGCGGCCGAACGCCGTGTAATGGCCGTCGAGGTGGGGCTGCGGGCTGTGCGTCACGAAAAACTGCGAGCCCTCGGTGTCTTTGCCTGAGCTCGCCATTCCGATGACGCCCGTCGCGAACGGAATGCGCGTGAGCTCGCTCCGGATGGCCGTCTCAGGCCCGCCGTAGCCGTCGCCGCGGATGTAGTCGCCGCCCTGGACGACGAAGTTGGCGACGACGCGGTGGAACGGGACGCCGTCGTAGAGGCCGCTGGCGGCAGTCGTGGTGATGCGCTGGACCGTCTGCGGCGCGGCCTCGGTGTCCATTTCGATGACGACGCGGCCGCGGTTGGTCTCCAGCACGAGGCGGGGATGGCGTCCGACGGCCCGGAGGTGGGACCAGTCGATGGTCGTGGTGGGCGGCGTTCCCGCTCCCGTCACGTCGACCTCGACGCCGGCCGCCAGCCGGTCGTTGAGCGCCTCACTGGCTGCCGTCCGCAGCGCGACCGGCCCCTGCAGCGCGACGCCCACCAGAAAGTCGATCTCGCTGCCATCTCGGATGCGGCCGATGGCGCGGATGAGTGCCTCCATCGGCTCCAGGTCGGCCGGGGCCTCCAGTGAGGCGTAGGTCTCGCGGAGGACCTCGCCGGCCCCGAGCGCCCAGAACGCCGAGTCGGCGAGGGCGGGCGCGGCAACGGTCGTCGTGGCGAGGTCGGCGCGTCGGACGGCGGCGACGAAGACGTCGAAGAAGCGGCGGCTGCCGTACTCGCCGGTCTCCCAGCGTTCGACGAGCGCGCCGAGTGCGGCGGCGGCGAGGCGCGTGTCGTCGCTGGCGGCGGCCGTGAAGAGGCGCGTCAGCGCGGTCCCGTCGGCGCTCGCACCAAGGGCAGAGAGGGCAGCGGCTCGCGCGAACGGGTCGGACTGGCGGTCTGCCCAGGCGAGCACGGCGGCGGCGCTGTCGGGCGCGACGAGCGGCAGAAGGGCCGCCTGGACCTGCCACGGCCGGTCGTCTGCGTCCACGACCGTCTGGGCAAGGGGGACCGCGGTCGCATTGGGGGGGAGCGCGGCGAAGGCCGTGGCCGCGGTCTGCGCCACCTGCGGGCTCGGGTCGTCGACGGCGCGGGCGAGGGCGGCCCGGGCTTCGTCGCTGCTGTCGAAAGCTGCCAGCGCGCGCGCCGCGTTGACGCGCGTCCGCCAGTCGGCGTCCGTGGTGAGGGCGGTGGCGAGG
>CAYPVZ010000370.1:0-3993 GCA_964414235.1 uncultured Rhodothermales bacterium
GCACACAGCCCAGACTTTCGGCGAGGAAATCCTGCCCGCGAGGAGGCGCTCCAGGCCCGCGAGGCCAAGCGCGCCGAGGCCCAGGAGGCCCGCCAGCAGACGACCCGCGAGAAGCCGGCCGCTCCGAAGCCGACGCCCGCCGCCAGTCCGGCGACCCGCACGCCGACAACGCAGACAACCCCGGCGGCGCCCGCCGCACCGTTCGCCAACGTGCCGCCCAAGCCGGCCCCCGAGCTGGCGCCCGTGGACGTGGACGACGACGAGATCGACAGGCTGGTCGACGCCGCGCGGCCGCAGCCGGCCTTCCACGTCACCGGCCCGGTCGAGGAGGCGCCGGCCGACCTCGATGCGGCCCAGGCCGCCGCGCCTGACGCCCCGGACGCCGCCCTCCTCCCCTACGCCTTTCCGTCCATCGAGCTGCTCGAAGAGTCCGAGGGCGATCAGCAGGTCGACTTCGACGAGATCGAGGACAACAAGCAGATCCTCCTCGACAAGCTCGAGACGTACAACATCCAGATCGACGCCATCGAGGCCGTCGTCGGGCCGACCGTCACGCGCTACGAGCTGACGCCGGCGCCGGGCGTCAAGATCAGCCGGATCACAGCGCTGGAGGACGACCTCGCCATGGCGCTGGCGGCGCCCGGCATCCGCATCATCGCGCCGATCCCGGGCAAGAGCTCCATCGGCGTCGAGATCCCGAACCGGACGCGTGAGATGGTCCGGCTCCGCCAGCTCCTCTCGACGGCCACCTTCCGCGACGCCGCGCGCGGCGGCAAGATGGCGCTGCCGGTCCCCATCGGGAAGACGATCGAGGGCGGCGTCTTCATCGAGGACCTCGCCAAGATGCCGCACCTGCTGGTGGCCGGCGCGACGGGCTCGGGCAAGTCGGTCGGCGTCAACGCGCTCGTCGTCGGCCTCCTCTACGCTAAGCACCCGGCCGACCTCAAGTTCGTGATGGTCGACCCGAAGAAGATCGAGCTCAACGGCTACGCCGAGCTGCTCAACCACTTCTCGGCCATGCCCGAGGACGCCGACGAGCCGATCATCACCGACTTCAGCCAGGCCGCCGCCGTGCTCCGCAGCTGCGAGCGCGAGATGGAGATCCGCTACGACCTGCTCGCCGAGGCCGGCGTCCGCGGCATCGAGGAGTACAACAAGAAGCACGCGAAGGGCGCGCTGGCCGACCTCGGCAAGAAGCACCGGCACCTCCCCTACATCGTCGTCATCGTCGACGAGCTGGCGGACCTCATGATGACCTCGGCCAAGGAGGTCGAGGCACCGATCGCGCGGCTGGCGCAGATGGCGCGCGCCGTCGGCATCCACCTCGTGCTCGCCACGCAGCGGCCGTCGGTCGACGTCATCACGGGCCTCATCAAGGCCAACTTCCCGAGCCGGATGGCCTACCAGACGTCGTCGAAGATCGACAGCCGGACGATCATCGACGGCGGCGGCGCGCAGCAGCTCGTCGGCAACGGCGACCTGCTCTACATGAACGGCTCGCGCCTGACGCGCCTCCAGGGGCCATTCGTGTCGGTCGACGAGGTGGAGGCCGTCTCCGGCTTCATCGCCAGCCAGGAGGGCGCGGGGCCGTACCTCCTCCCCCCGATGGAAGCCGGCTCGGACGCCCCGGCCGGCTCCGCTGGCGACTCGTCCGAGGACCGCGACGAGCTGTTCGAGGAGGCCGCCAAGGTCATCGTCCGCAGCCAGCAGGGCTCGGTGTCGCTGCTCCAGCGGAAGCTGTCCGTCGGCTACACGCGCGCCGCCCGGCTGGTCGACCAGCTCGAAGACGCGGGCGTCGTCGGGCCGTTCGAGGGATCGAAGGCGCGCGACGTGCTGATCCCGGACGAGTTCGCACTGGAGACCCACCTCTCCGGCGGCGCCGACGCCGACCTCGCCGATGCCGAGTCGTGACGCCCCCTCGCCCTACGCCCCCGGGGGTCTAGCTTCGGGCATGGAATCCGGCCCCCTGCCCCACGTCGCCCCGGACCTCCTGACGGCCCTCGTCTCGGCCGCCGGCAGCCGGCTCGACTGCAACGACGCGTGGCGCCACATCTTCGGCGACGACGGCGTCTGGGGGCGGCTGCCGGCCGAGGACGCCCGGTTCGCGCAGGAATACACCGTCGAGGCCGCGCGCGGCTCGGACGTCACGCACCAGGTGTTCCTCATCGAGCACGAGGTCGACGCGCCGACGCCAGTGCTGCTCCACTTCCACCCGGTGCGCCTGCCCGACTTCGAGGTCGGCCGCTTCCCGGTGTCCATCGTGGGCGAAGTGCTCCGGGAGCCGGCGTCGTGGGCGGCCGAGCAGACGCGCCGGCGGCGGATGGAGATGCTCGGGCGGATGGCGATGGGCGTCGCCCACGACTTCAACAACCTGTTGACGTCGGTCATCGGCCACGCCGAGCTCCTCCGCTCGGACCTCCTCCAGCTCGGCGCCAGCGCCGACGTCCTGGGCCACCTCCGGGCGCTCGACCAGGCCTCGCAGGACGGCGCCTCGCTCGTCCGCAAGATCCAGCAGTACATCCGCGACGAGAAGCAGGAGCGGGCCGAGCCGGTCGCGCTCCACGAGATCGCCGAGGAGGTCCTCACGCTGACCCGGCCCTACTGGTACAACGAGCCGCGCCGCCGCGGCATCGCCATCCGCGTCGAGCGTGACCTCCGACCGACGCCGCCGATCCCCGGCACGCCGACCGAGCTCCGCGAGGTCCTCGTCAACCTCGTCCTCAACGCCGTGCAGGCCATGCCAGCCGGCGGCACGCTCACGCTCCGGACCGGCCGGCACTCGGACCGCTCGGCCCTCGTCGAGGTCGGCGACACGGGCGTCGGGATGACCGAGAGCGTGAAACGGCGGATCTTCGAACCGATGTTTTCGACGAAGGGCGCGGCGGGCTCGGGCATGGGCCTGACCATGAGCCAGGGCATCGTGCAGGAGCACAACGGGCGGATCGAGGTCGAGAGCGCGCCCGGCCGGGGCACGCTCTTCCGGCTCGTCTTCCCATTCGCGACGGCGTCTCCCGCGCCCGAGACCGGCCCCGTCGCGACGGCCCCCACGCCCGCCGCCGGCCTCCGCCTCCTCATCGTCGACGACGAGCCGATGGTGCGGACGGTCACGACGAAGCTGCTCCAGATGCGCGGGCACGACGTCCGCGACGTCGACGGCGGCCCGGCGGCGCTGGCGGCGCTGGCGGCCGACCCGGGCTACGACCTCGTAATCACCGACCTCTCGATGCCCGTGATGAGCGGGCGCGAACTGGCGGCGGCCATCCGCCAGCGGCACCCGGGCCTGCCGGTCCTCCTCCTCACCGGCGACACCGACGCCGAGGTCGAAGGCTCCGACGTGGCCGCGGTGGTCAAGAAGCCGTTCCAGATCGACGCGCTCGACGCGACGGTGCGCCGAGTCGCTCACTAGGCCGCGCTCACGATGACCCCCAGCGGCGCGCCATCAGGCTCTCGCCCGTCGGTTCGATGTCCTCGTCGGGTGGTGTGAACGCGTAGAAGGCCACGAGCGCGTCGAACAGCTCGGGGTGGTGGCGCCGGAGCCGCGCCGGGCGTTCGAAGAACTGCTCGGTCGCCACGGCGAACAGCTCGGCCGGGGCCGTCGCGGCATAGGACCGGAGGACGCCGTCGCCCGTGCGCGCCCGGCGCATCTCGCGGCGCATCAGGTCCACCCAGGCGTCGGCCGAGCGGGGGTCGATGAACCGGGGCACGCCGTCGGCCTCCCAGCCCTCGAAGTCGAACACGTGGGCGAGCTCGTGGAGCACCACGTTCTGGCCGTCCTCGCGCGCCCAGCCCTGCGCGACGGCCCGGGCCGACAGCACGATGGGGCCCTGCGAGTGGACCATTCCGTCGTAGAGCCCCTCCTCCTCGTCGCCGTAGGCCTCGTCGAACGTGTCAGGCACGAAGAGGACGGTCCGCTCCGTCGGCAGCTCCCACTCGGGGCGGCCGTGGAGCAGCAGCGCCGCGCCGGCCGCGACGGAGGGCTGGAGCGTGTCCGTC
>CAYPVZ010000371.1:0-3991 GCA_964414235.1 uncultured Rhodothermales bacterium
CGAGCGCCGTGTGCGCGACCGCCTCGACGGTCTCGTAGTTGGTCGCGGCCCACTTGCCCTCGCCCTCGGGGCGGACGGCCACCTTGCGGCGGTCGCGCGGGCTCCGCCCGAGCCAGCCCTCGACGCGGCCCTCCGCCTCGGGCACGCCCCAGACCAGGGCGAGGTAGCGCCGCCGGATGGTCCGCTCGGCGAACTGGCGCCCCAGCTCGGCCGCCACGACGTCCGTCTTGGCGACCACCATGAGGCCGGTCGTGTCCTTGTCGAGCCGGTGCACGAGGCCGGGGCGCACCGTCGGGTCGCCCTCGAAGCGCGGCCCGGCCGTCGCGACCGCCAGCCCCACGTCGTCGTCGTCCGCGTCCTCCACGTCGTCCGCCGCCAGGGGCCCCGCGCCCACGTGGTGCAGCAGCGCGTTGACGAGCGTCCCGGAGCGGTGCCCGTAGGCCGGGTGGACCACCATCCCGGCCGGCTTGTCGACCACCAGCAGCGCGTCGTCCTCGTAGACCACGACGAGCGGGATGGCCTCCGGCACGATCTCGATGGGCGGCGGCCGGAGCACGCGGCACTCGATGGCGTCGCCCGGCTGGATCGGCGTCGAGGACTTGGTGACGACGGCGCCGTTGATCGAGACGCGCGCGTCCTTGATGGCGCGCTGGACCTTCGAGCGCGTCGCGTTGGCCACCTTGTCCGTCAGGTACACGTCGAGGCGGACCGGCGCCTGGCCGGGCGGCACGTCCAGCGTAAGGACGGTCTCGATGCGGTCGGGCTCGCTCATGCCCCGAAGGTGGCAACGGCGTCCAGCGCGACGTCGATGGCCTCGGGCCGCGTCTGCGCGTGCGGCGAGAACCGCACGAGCCGGCTCCGCATCGACGCCACGACGCCCTTTTTCGCGAGGTGGGCGTGGAGCCCCTCCGGATCCTCGGCGCGGACGGTGACGATGCCCGCGGCCGGCGGCCCCGGCGGCCCGTAGCGCGCGACGCCGAGCCGGTCGAGCCCCTCCGCCAGCTGCGTCGCGTTCGCCCGCACCGCCGCCTCGATGGTCTCCGGCCCAACGTCGAGCATGGCCCCGATGGCCGCGTCGAGCCCGTAGACCGCCGCCGTCGGGAAGGTGCCGACGTGGAAGCGCGTCGCGTCCGGGTGCAGGTCGAGCCCGACGGACTCGAAGTCGTCCCAGTCGACGGGCCCGTTGAGCCAGCCGCGCGGGGGCGTGAGCCGCTCCATCAGGTCGGGCGCGACGACGGCGAAGCCGCCGCCCTGCATTCCGCCGAGCCACTTGTGCGCGCCCGTCGCCAGCAGGTCGGGCCGAACCGCCTCGACGTCGATCCGCACCGCCCCGACGGCCTGGATGGCGTCGACGACGAAGAGCACGCCGTGCGCCCGGCACACCGCGCCGATGGCCTCCAGGTCGCACCGGAAGCCCGAGAGGAACTGGACGGCCGAGACCGCGACGACGCGCGTCCGCGGCGTGATCGCGGCCTCGACGTCGTCCGCGCTGAACGTCCCCTCCCGGTGCGCGACGACGTCGGTCTCGACGCCGAGGCGGGCGAGGTCGCGCCACGGGAGCAGGTTCGAGGGGAACTCGCAGCCGGGCACGGCCACGCGGTCGCCGGGCTGCCAGTCGAGCCCCTGCGCGACGAGGTTGAGCCCGGTCGACGTGTTGGGCATCAGGCAGACCGTCTCGACGGGCGCGTTGACGAGCGCCGCCGCGCGCTGGCGGGCCCGGTCGAAGCGCTCGATGTCGGCCGCGAAGTGGTTGGGCATCCGGCCCGGCACGCGCCCGGCGCGGCTGTCGAGGAAGTCCGTCGCGGCGGCCACGGTCGGCGCCGCCAGCGTCCCCGTCGCGGCGTGGTCGAGGTAGACGACGCCCGGGGGCAGGGCGAACAGGTCGCGGTACGCGTCGAGGGTCATGGGAGCGGGAGCCAGGGACCGGGAAGGTGCCGCGCGCGCCGCGCCGCCGCCAGTCCGGAGCGGCCGGGCGGGCGGTTTGTGCGGAACCCTCACCCCGGGCGCCGCCTCACTGGTCCTCCTGGACGCGCTCCTGGTGCTCCGTGTCGGTCTCCTTTGCCTTCCGCTCCGCGGCCTCCGCCACCATCGCGTCGCCCTCCTCGATCTCGTCCCGGCTCACGTCCGGCCCCTCCTGCAGCGGCGCCACGGCCGGGTTCAGCTCCAGCTCGATGAGGATCGGGAAGTGGTCGCTGCCGACGGCCCCGAGCCGGCGGAGCTCGACGAGCGCAAAGTGGTCCGAGTGGAAGACGTGGTCGAGCGGGTAGCGGAGCCACCAGCGGCGCGCGTCGAACGTCGAGAACGTGCCGCGGCCGATGCGGGGGTCGAGCAGTTCCGAGAGCTCCTGGAAGAGGTTCGTCGTGTGGCTCCAGGCCACGTCGTTGAGGTCGCCCGCGACGACGATCGGGCCCTCGCGCTGGGCCACGTCGCGGCCGGCGAGCACCAGCTCGGCGTCGCGGAGGTGGGAGTCCTGCTGGATGTCCGGGCGCGGCGGGCGCGGGTGGAGGAAGACGAGCGAGACGGGCTCGCCGGAGCGCAGCCGCGCCGTCAGGAACAGGCTCGGCACCTCGGGCTCGACGAGGTGCCGGACCTCGACCGAGTCGAACGCCAGCCGCGAGTGGACGAGCATGCCGTACGTGTCGTCCTGCGGCTGCTCGACGCGGTGCGGGTACGCGTCGCCCAGCTGGCGGAGGGTCTCGGCCCACCACCCATCCGCCTCGACGGCCACCACGACGTCGGGGTCGGCCGCGCGGATCTCGTCGAGCCAGCGCTCGCCCTCGCGGTTCTCCATGAGCACGTTCGACACGACGAGCCGGAACCGCCGGTCTTCGTTCGCGACGACGGGGTCGGCGAGCCGCACCTGCTCCGGGTAGAGCCGGGTGTACGGCAGCATCCGCACGCCCTGGTAGGCGACGGCGACGACCAGCGCGGCGAACAGGACCCACTCCGCCCCCGTCGGCTCGCCGGTCCACACCACGAGCACGCCGTACAGCACGAGCACGACCACGGACGCGACGGCGATCTGCATCCGCGGGAAGTCGAACATCCGCACCCACCACTGCGACGAGCGGACGAGGGGCAGCGCCGTCGCGATGACGAACAGGACCGCGAGGGCGACGAGGACGAGGCGGAGGGCGACCACGGGAGCAGGGACGAGGGGCCTGGCGCGAACGGGCGCCCGGGGCCACCGTTCCCCTCCGCTCAGGCGCGGTAGAACTGCTTGCCGGCGAGCTGGCGGACGAGCCCGCGGAACTCCAGCTGGAGCAGGTACACGAGCGCCGTCGAGGCATCGACGTCGGCGCGGGCGCAGACGGCGTCGAGCGAGGCGGGCTCCGGGCCGAGCGCCTCCATCAGCCGACGCTCGACGGCGTTGAGGTCGGGCACCTCGGGCGGCGGCGCGGGCGGGGCGTCCTCGCGCTGCGGCGCGACGGCGTCGAGCACGTCGGCCGCGGAGATCGCCAGCCCGGCGAGGCCGCGCTGGTTGAGCCGGTTCGTCCCCTGCGCCTCGGCGAACGGCGACGCGGGCACGGCGAACGTCTCGCGGTTCTGTTCGAGCGCGATCCCGGCCGTGAGCAAAGCGCCCCCCGTCTCGTGCGCCTCGGCGACCACGACGGCCAGGCTGAGGCCGGACACGATCCGGTTGCGGCGCGGGAAGTTGGTCGCGTCGGGCGGCGTCCCGAGCGCGAACTCGGAGACGACCGCGCCCGCGTCTTCCTCCAGGATCCGCCGGACGACCGGCGCGTGTCGCGCCGGGTAGATCCGGTCGACGCCGGAACCGAGGACCGCGAGGGTCCGCCCGCCCGCGTCGAGGGCGGCCCGGTGGGCGGCCACGTCGATGCCGTAGGCGAGGCCGCTGACGACGGTCGCGCCGGCGGCGGCGAGGTCGCGCCCGAACGCCTCGGCCGCGCGCAGTCCCGCGTCGCTCGCTCGCCGGGTCCCGACCACGGCGACCGCCAGCGCGTCGGCCTCCGTGAGCCGGCCGCGCACCCAG
>CAYPVZ010000372.1:0-3987 GCA_964414235.1 uncultured Rhodothermales bacterium
CGGAGCGACCGCTCGTAGGCGCCCATGGCGCAGCCGACGGCCTGCCACGCGACGCCCGCCCGCGTCAGCTTGAGCACCTCAGCGACGTCCTTGAAGGAGTTCGCGTTCTGGAGCCGGTCGGCCTCCGGCACGCGGCAGTCGGTGAGGGTGATCAGCCCGTTCTCGACGGCGCGCAGCGCGATCTTGCCGCGGATCTTCTCGACGGCGTAGCCCGGGTTCTCCGGCGCGCGGACGAGGAAGCCCTTGACCTGGCCGTCGGCCTCGTCGCGGGCCCAGATCACAACGACGTCGGCGAACGTGGCGTTGCCGATCCACTTCTTCTGGCCGTTGAGGACCCAGGTGTCGCCCTCGCGACGAGCCGTCGTCGTCACGCCGCCCGCGATGGCACTGCCCACCTCGGGCTCGGTCAGGCCGAAAGCGCCGATGACGTCCCAGGCGCGCATCTTCGGGAGCCACTCGGACTTCTGCTCGTCGCTGCCGCAGACGAGGATCGACTGCATCGCCAGCCCGGAATGGACGCCGAAGAACGTCGCCGTCGAGACGTCCACGCGGGCGATCTCCATCGTGAGGAGGCCTTCGAGGACGGAGCCGTTGGGCTCGCGCGTTTCGAGGGCCTCGCCGTAGATCGGCGTGAGCAGGTCGAGCCGGCGAAAACCGTCGCGGAGGAGGTCGACGGGCGTCGTGTCGCGGAGCCAGTAGTCGTTGATGACGGGCTCGACCTCGTCCTCCATGAACTGGCGCAGTTCGGCCATCTTGGCCCGCTGCGCCTCGGTGACGAGCCCTTCGATGTCGAAGTAGTCGCCGTTGGCGGCGAGCGGCTCATACTCGGCGGCCGGCTGGCTGGCGCGTTCGAGGGCCCCATAGGACCGGGCGACGGTCGCGTCGTCCATCGCCTCGTAGGCCGTCGCCAGTCGGTCGAGGTCGACGCCTCGCGCGTCGAGGCGTGCAAGCGCTTCCGAAAGGTCGGGAGTCATGACGTCAGAATCCATGGCGGGGGGTGCGGAACGAGGGATTAACACCGTTAAGCGGCCGAGGTTCGCGCCCGACTCCGTCTTGGATGCCTCGCCCCCGCCGCCGTTCCTCCCCTGGCCTCTACCGCGCGCTGGCGGCACGCTCGCGCACGGCGACCAGTTCGCCCGAGGGCGCCAGCACGCGCCGGGGCTCCGACCGGTACGCTGTGCTGAACACGCTCCGCCCCGGCCGCGCGCCCCGCCAGTCGGTGCCGAGGACGTCGACGAATCCGTAGAACAGGTCGGGTGTGCTCACGGGCGCCGTTCGGTTGCGGCGGAGCGCGGCGTCCATCGCCGGCCGCTCGGCGCGGAAGGCGGGCGACGTCCAGACGAGCAGCGGCACCTCGACCTCCGCCGCGGTCGGAATCGGCATTCCGTGACCACGAAGTCCCTCGGACGTGTCGAACAGGTTCTCGCCGTGGTCCGACACGAACGCGACGACGGCCGGCGCGCCGGTGGCCTCGACGCGCGCGACGACCTCGGAGACGACCCAGTCGGTGTAGGCGACCGAGTCGTCGTACTGGTCGACGAGAGCCTGGTCGTCGGTTCGGAGACGTCCGGCGGCGCCGTGGAAGCGGCGAAACCGCGCGGGGTAGCGCAGGCCGTAGTCCTCGTGGCTCCCCATGAGGTGAACGACCATCGCCAGCGGCCCGCGCCGGGCGCCGAGCACGCGGTCGACCTCGGGGAGCACGTCCTCGTCGAGCTGCGCGCTGGCGGTGTAGCTGTGGCTGGTGTAGACGACCTCGGCGGCGTCCTCGGAGATCAGGACGGTCTCCGTGCCCTCGGTCCGGTCCTGGTTCGAGATCCAGGCCGTCTGGTAGCCGACCTCGCGGGCGAGCGCGATCCACGACCTCTCGGCGTGGTCCAGCACCGTCTCTGGCGTGGCCGCCGTCATCAGCATCTTGACGGCCGACTGGGTGACGGGCGAGGACGTCACGGCATCGGTGAACACGATGAGCGAGTCGAGCGTGCCGAGGTGCGGCGTCGTGTCGCGGTCGTAGCCGTAAAGCCCGAGCTCCCGGCGGCGCATCGACTCACCGATGACGAGGACGATGACGGGCGGCGCGTCCCAGGCGGCCGCCGTCGTCGCGCCGAAGTGGTGCGACTGGCGGGCCTCCTGCGCCGCCCGGTACCGCGCCCGGTAGCCGACGTAGTCGACGGCGTTCTTGAGGGTCGACAGCGGGAAGAGTCGCATCGGTGCGACCGCCAGCGCGGCACCCGCGCCGAGCCCGAGGGCGAGCGCGACGAGCCGGAGCCGCTGCGTCACCCGCATGTCGGCCGGAATCCGCGCGGCCGACCAGACGGTCGCGAACAGCGACACAAACGTTCCCAGCGCCGCCAGTTCCAGTCCGAACGACCGCCCCCGCAGGAACTCCCCGGCCTCCCGCGTGGACGTATTGACGACGGCGTCGATGGCGCCCAGCGTCACCAGCTCGCTGAACTCGACGAGGTGGAACAGGTTGACGAAGGCCAGCGCTGCCAGCCCGAGACCCGACACAAGCGCGTAGGCCCGCAGCCGAAACGGCCAGATGGCGAGCGGCGCGAGGCAGAGCGCCGTGCTGACGGCGAGCAGCCGGAGGTCGTACAGCGCCCTGCCGGTCTCGCTCAGCGGACGTGCGACCGCCGAGCTGGTGAGCAGCGCGACGTAGACGACCGCGATCGGCGTGAGCACGGCGAGGACGACCGCCAGCGCGGGCGTCACGGCGACGCGGGCGCGGCGACCGAGGCGGAGACGAGGAGACGCGGGGAGCGCGAGGACGGCCATACCCCCGCTCTCAGCATGCCGCGCGCCACACGCGCGTGGCGCCAGTGCATGCCCTCAAGGTGACGCACAGATATCCCCTTCTCCGCGCATAAACCGCAGGCTATCTCCTCACCGCCCTCGGGCCGACCGCGATCTGGACGCGAGGGCCGAGGAGACGGCGAGCTTGAACCCATCTGGGTCTCGAAACCGGACGACGCGCGCGCCCCAGGGTGTGTCCGTCGGCTCCGTCTCCAGCGACCCGCCGGACTCGCGGATCCGCTGCGCGATTTCGTCGGCGACACCCCGGTCGGTGGAGATCTGGAACGAAACGCCCTCGCCTTTTCGGCGGTCCGAGCCCTGCGCCCCGTCGTCTTGGCCCAGCAGGAGACGGACGCCGCCCGCACGCAGCGACACCGCGACGACGACGCCCTCGCGCTCGTGCTCCCGATCCACGGCGAAGCCGATCACGTCGCGGTACCACGCGACGCTCGCCGGCAGATCGGCGACCGTCAGGGAGACCGAGACGGCCGTCGCGAGAAACGCCTCCTGGGAGTCAGGCATCCGGTTGGCTTCCCAGCTGGCGACACGCGCCGCCAGTCGGGGGATCGGAAGGAGCTACGCGACGGCCGCCACGCGCGTGCCCTCGACCGCGGCGGTGTACATCGCGTCGATCTCGGAGGCGTAGTGCTTCGTCACGTCCGAGCGCTTGACGGACATCTTGGGCGTGAGCAGCCCGTTCTCGACCGTCATCGACTCGGGCACGAGGCGGAAGCGCTGGACCTGCGTCCAGTGGTCCTTGCCCGCGTTGGCCTCCTCCACCAGTTGCTCGAACTTGGCCTGGACGGCCGGCTCTTTGAGCAGCGCCGCGCCCTGGGCCGTCACGCCGTGCGCGCGGGCCCAGCCGGGAAGCACCTCCATGTTGGGGAAGAGGAGCGCCGTGCAGTACTTGTGCCCGTTGCCCACGACGACGGCCTGCTCGATCAGCGCGTGCTCCATCAGCGCGTTCTCGATGGGCTGCGGGATGACGTACTTGCCCGTCGAGAGCTTGAAGAGCGCCTTCTTGCGGTCGGTGATCTTGAGGTAGCCCTCGGGCGTGAACTCGCCGATGTCGCCGGTATGGAACCATCCGTCGGCGTCGATGACCTCGGCCGGTGCGTCGTCGGCCTTGTCGTAGCCCTCCATGACGTGGGGGCCGCGCGTGAGGATCTCGCCGTCCTCGGCGTTGGCGCCCTC
>CAYPVZ010000373.1:0-3987 GCA_964414235.1 uncultured Rhodothermales bacterium
GCGCCGTCTCACCCTCCCGCGCCAGCAGCGACTCGATCTGCGGGATCAACGCCCGGTTCCTCGCCGCCAGGAGCGCCTCGAACAGCACCGGCTGGTCGAACCCGTCCTCGAGGAGCGCCGCCAGTCGGGCGTCGTCGCCGCCGGACCAGGCGTCGACCATCTCGCCGAAGTAGTGCGCCGTGCTGTCGGGAGACACCTGAAGCGTGGTCATGAGGTAGTCCACCTGGACGTCCGTCGGGAGGTCGTCGAAGGCGGCCGTCTGGAGGGCGACGGTCTCGAAGGCCACGCGTTCCTTGCCGTCGGCCCTGGCGCGGCCGAAAAAATAGCCGTCCACGCCGCCGGCTTCGACGGGCAGGCCCGACCGCTGGAGCGCCAGAATGCCGTAGGTCATCGCCACGAACCAGGGCTCGAACGCGTCGAGCGCCCCGGCAGGAAGCCCGAGGGTCCCGACCGTGGTGTGAAGCGAGTCGCGCTGGCGGTCGCTGAGGGCGGTCGCGACCGTCGCCTCATCCATGGCCGCAGCCATCATGCCGGCCGCGCCGGCCTGCGCCACGTCGAGGTCCAGCTCGAAGGCGAGGACCGAGGCCTCGTCGTAGGCCGCCTCGACCTGCGGCGGGAGCGGAAGCGCCCCGTCGGGCAGGATGTGGACCGAGCCAAGCAGGTAGACCCGGCTGTCGTCGTCCTGAAGCAGGAAAAGAGGCGGACGCCGGTCGTCCTGCGCGCGGGCCGGAATGGCGAGTAGAGCGGCCAGGGCGACCGCGACGATCCGAAGCATGGGAGCCCGAGAGGTGGGTCGCCGAGGATACCGCCCGTCCTGACGGTCAGGACACGCCGACGAGCTGGAGGTCGAACGTGAGCGCCTGCCCCGCCAGCGGGTGGTTGGCGTCGAGCGTGACCGCCTCGCCGCCGACCTCGACGACGCGGGCGTCGATGCTCCCACCGCCCTGGAGGCCGAGCCGAACGCCCTGCCCGTCCTGGAGCGCGGCGCCGTTCGGAAAGGCCGTCTTCGGCACCGACAGGACGAGGTCGTCGCGGCGCTCGCCGTAGGCCTCGGCGGGCTCCAGACGCACCGTCTTCTCGTCGCCGACCTCCATGCCGGTCACGGCCGCGTCGAAGCCGGCGACGACCTGGCCGGCGCCGAGGGTGAACGAAAGGGGCTCGCGGCCCTCAGAGGAATCGAACGGCGTGCCGTCGTCGAGACGGCCGGCGTAGTGAACGGAGACGGTATCGCCGGACTGGGCAGGCATGCGTGCGGGGAGTATGAGGGGCGGGGATGGATCGGAACCGCATCGGTTCCGCCTGCACCGAGACTGCACGGGCACGATCGGGGTGCCCCGACGCGTAGCTTGACCCCCCATCGTTCTGAGGTCGGAATGCGTTCTCTGTTCCTCGTCCTTCTCGCGGCCCTGCTGGCGGATGCCGCCAGCGCGCAGGCCGTGGTCCTGGGAGGACGCCGCTGCGCCACGCCCGAGCCGACCGTCGCCGAGGTCCTCGAGTCGATCCGCGTGGTCGACCGCCTGAAGGCGCGCGTCGGCGACCTCCGCACGAAGGCCCTGGCGGAAGGCCCGATCACGGTGCCCGTCGCCATGCACGTGGTGACGGCCGGGGCCGGCCGCGGCGACGTGCCGGACGCCTGGATCGAGGCCCAGATCGACACGCTCAACTCGACGTTCGCGCCGTTCGGCTACCGCTTCGCGCTGGCGCTCGTCGAGCGCGTCGAGAACGCGACGTGGTACGAGGACCTCCGGCTGGGCTCGACCACGGAGGAGGCCATGAAGGAGGCGCTCGCGCGCGACCCGGCCCGCTACCTCAACCTCTACACGGCCTCGCTCGCGCTCGACTACCTCGGCTGGGCCACCCCGCCCGACGCCAGCGCCGAGCGCGACTCGTACCAGGGCGTCGTCCTCCTCGACCAGTCGCTCCCGGGCGGCAATGCCGCCCCTTACAACCTCGGGCACACCGGCACCCACGAGGTCGGGCACTGGCTCGGACTGCTTCACACATTCGCCGGCGGCTGCTCGGCGCCCAACGACGGCGTCGCGGACACGCCGTGGGAGCGGAGCAGCGCGTCGGGCTGCCCGGCCAACCGGGACACGTGCCCGGTGTCGACGTACGGCGCCGCCGCCGAGGGGCTCGATCCGGTCCACAACTACATGGACTACTCGGACGACGCCTGCATGACCGAGTTCACCGACGGCCAGATCGCCCGGTCCATCGCGCTGACGACGCAGTACCACCCGACGATCACGGCCGGCGGCTTCGCGCTGGCGACGCTCCCGCGCGGGAGCGTGAGCGCCGTGCAGGACGGCTCCAGCCCGACCGCCAGCCTGCGCCTCACCAACGCCACCGGGACCTCGCTGCGCATCCTGGGCCTCGATATCGAGGGCGCCGACCTCGCTCCGGCGGCGTCTCTGCCCGAGGACGTTCCCGATGGGACGTCGGTCCTCATCCCCCTCGTCTCAGGGACCGCGCCCCACGAACGGCCCGACTACGCCGTCACCCTCACGGCCCGCGACCCGCTCCGCCCCGACGTGGCGGTGACCGTCGCCTACGAGCCGATCCTCCCCCCTCTCGCACGTGTCGCCTCCGCAGTGCCCGCCGTGGAGTTGATTCAGGGCGAGACCGGAGAGGCGACCCTCGTCCTCGCCAACGACGGTCCCGGGCGACTCAGCTACACGGTGACGTCCCTGCCTGACTACGTGGAGGCCATCGACCCGACGACGGGCGTGATCCCCGCGGGGGGCCAGGTCGAGATCGCACTGTCCCTCTCGACCGCCGAGCTCCCGCCCGACGCCTACACGGACGCCATCGAGATCGAGACCAACGATCCGCTCAACCTCGACCTCACCATCTCCGTGCCGCTCACCGTCATCCGCCGACCGAGCGCGCTCCTCATCGGCTCGATCCGCCCGAACCCGAGTGCTGGCGACGTCACGATCACGGTCGAGACGCCCGACGCCACGGCGTTCGCAACAGTCGAGGTGTTCGACACACGGGGACGGCTCGTCGCCACGCTGGCCAGCCGGACGACGCTGCCGCTCGGCTACCCCGCGTTCCGCTGGGACGCGAGCGCGGTGCCGTCCGGCGTCTACATCGTCCGCGTGCGGACGCCCGACACCATGGCGACCGGCCGGGTCGTGATCGCGCGCTGAGGGCCGGGTTCAGGCGGCGTCGAGCGGCGTCACCAGCCGGCCGGAGGAGCGTCCGTGCATCGCGTCGCGGAGCGCGAACGACAGCGTCGTCAGCACCAGCGACGCGTTCGCGTTGGCCTCGACGGCATCGGTCGCCTCGGCCACGACGGCCGCCATCGCGCCGAGGTCGGCGTTCGGCAGCGCGGCGACGAAGCGGCGGACGGCCTCGGCCTGGTCGACGTTGACGAGCGCGTGCTCGGCGCCGGACTGCACCAGCACGAGGTCGCGGACCCACAACGCGACGAGGTCGAGCCAACCCTTGAGCGACTCGCGCCCCAGCCCGGCCGCCTCCTGCACCACCGGCGCGATCCGGTCCGGCCGGCCCGTGTACGCCTCGCGGACGAACTGGAGCGCCAGCTGGCGGTGTGCCTGGACCGACTCGCTGCCCCAGACCTCCAGCGCCCGCGTGAACGACCCGTCGGCCATGCGCGCGACGACGCCGGCCTGCTCCGGCGCCACGCCCGCGCGGGCGACGAGCGCCTGCTCGATGGTCTCCGGCGGCAGCGGGTCGAACCGGACGCGCTGGCAGCGCGAGAGGATCGTCGAGAGCACGTTCTCGACGCGCTCGGCGGTCAAGATCAGGACGACGTCCGAGCCGGGCTCTTCGAGCAGCTTGAGCAGCGAGTTGGCCGCCTCGGTCCGGATTCGGTCCGCGTCGGTCAGCACGCCGACCACGTGGCGCCCCTCGACCGGCACGAACGTCATCTCGCGCCGGAGCAGCTCGTCCACGGGCCGCTTGCGGTGCTGAACCTGTTTGTTGCTCGGCCCCTCGTCCTTGAGCGCCGCGCGCTGGCGG
>CAYPVZ010000374.1:0-280 GCA_964414235.1 uncultured Rhodothermales bacterium
GTAAAACGTGTGCTCGCCGCGAGCCCGTCGGTACGGCGCGATCAGCCGTCGCACGCCCGGCGCCGGCCGCTGGCGGAACGCCGCGACGAGCGGCTCGCGGAGCGGTGCCGTCGCGAAGAGGCTCCAGTCGTGCCCATGGTGGGCAGGCTCCGGAAACAGGACGGCAGCGCCCGCATCAAGGACGACCCGGAGGGCCGAGAGCGCCGCGCGCCGGTCGTCGCCCGCGGCCTCCGCCAGTTCGGGCGGGGCGGGGCCGACCGCCAGTGCCCGGACGCCGCCG
>CAYPVZ010000374.1:290-3976 GCA_964414235.1 uncultured Rhodothermales bacterium
CGGGCTGGCGGAGCAAACCCGCGGCCTCGGCATCGATCAGGACTCGCGTCACGCCGCCGGAATCGAGTGCCTTCCAGCTCCGACCGGCCGCCCAGGCGAGCAGCGGTTGGAGCCAGCCCTCGGCGTCGTCGAGTGCGGTGAGGCCGATGTGATGCGGCGGGCCGAGCGCGGTCCCGGCGAGATACGCACGGGCATACGGCCGCACGTCCGGCGCGAGGAGAGCGTCCAGCGAGACGGCCTCGGCCGACTGGCGGCGCGCGTCGGGCTCGGCGTCCGGCACGAGAGATTCAAGCCCGACCGGCTCCTCGGTGAAGACCTTTATGACGTCCATGCCCGCAGAATCGCGGCGCGCGCTTCCGCGTTCCGCACCGGTCCTGTCCGCCCCGAATGAAAGCTGTTACCTCTGCGCTGACCTGGGCCGCCATCGTGGCCCTCGTCGTCCTCGCCCTCGTCCTGATGTCCGTCGTCTGGGTCTTCGACCGGACGCCGGCCCGGCTCTACGTGGGCCGGACGTTCCGCATCGTCGGCAGCTGGGTCACGAAGGTGAATCCCGCCTGGCACGTCTGCGTCGGCGGAGTCGACCCGGCGACGCTCCGCCATCCCTACGTCGTCGTGAGCAACCACCAGTCGCAAGCCGACATCCCGGTCGTCTCGCTGCTGCCCTGGGAGATGAAGTGGGTCGGCAAGAAGGAGCTCTTCGACATCCCCGTGCTCGGATGGCTCATGCAGATGGCCCGCGACATCCCGGTCGACCGTTCGGACGCGCGCAGCCGGGCGGCGGTGTTCGTCCACGCCAAGCGCGTGCTCGCGCAGGGGGCGTCCGTCATGTTCTTCGCCGAGGGGACGCGCTCGAAGGACGGCCGCGTCAAGGCGTTCCACGACGGCGCCTTCCGGCTGGCGATCGATGCGGGCGTGCCCGTCCTTCCCCTCGCCGTCGATGGGACGATGGACGCGCTGCCCAAGCACGGCTGGCAGTTCTCGCGTGCCGACGTCCGCCTCGACGTGCTCCCGCCCGTCCCCACCGCCGGCCTCACGCGGGCCGACATCCCGGAGCTCCGCGACCGCGTCCGCCAGATGGTGGTCGACCACATCGCCGCGTGGCGCGAGGTACCGTCGGCCTCGGCGGACGCGCTCGCCAGCCCGCCGGCCCGCCGTGAGGAGGCCGCGCTCGGAGCGGGCGAAGACGAGGCGAAGAGCGGCACGGTGGCAGCTGCCCCCGCCCGGCCCGGTTGATACGCGCCCGCTCCGCGCCCTAGATTCGCCGCCCCGCGCACGCCGCGGCGTTTGCCCGATAGCTCAACCGGCAGAGCGCCTGACTCTGGATCAGGAGGTTGGAGGTTCGAGCCCTCCTCGGGCAGCCACGAAGACGGCCCCAGGCTCTGTGCCTCGGGGCCGTCTCGCGTTTGGGCTCGCCCCTAGAATCCGGCGGCGTCGGCTACCGGAGGGACAGGGTCGGCCTCATCGTCGGGCAAATCGACCGGGACCGGAACAGGCTCCGTCGGGATCTCCGGCTCCTCACTGGGACCCACCACCCGGACGACGAGTCGACCCGACGTGCCGCCGGTGGGGCCGGGGTTGAAGACCTCCAGTTCCAGCTCGCCGGGCCTCATCACGTCCTGCTCCCGCATCGTCGCCCGGAGCGACATCGGGCTCTCGACGACCGTCCGAAGGCCCCGCGGCTCCCCGAGCGCTCCTGCACTTCCGACCGGCTGGACACGAACGACGGCGCCTTCCATAAACCCGGTCCCCGTGACTGTGACGTCGCGCTCTACCGCACCAACCGCCAGTTCCTCGGGCTCCACGGCCGAGGCGACCGGCAAGGTGGCTGGGCGGAGCTTGTCACGGAGCGTCTTCTCCCGGTCGGTCTGGAAGAGGACGTCGAACACGTCGCCGAGCTTGTAGAGCGCCTGCTTCGAGAACAGCCCGACGAGTCCGGCCACGGCGAGGAAGCCGTAGAACTCGTCCCGCGTCTCGATTTCGACGATCCCGAGGCTGATGAAGTAAAGGAGCCCGGCGAGCAGCGCCCCAACGAAGGGCCGGACCGCATACCACAGCGTCCAGCTCACCTGGAAGTCTCGATTGCCGACGAACTCCACGACCGAGGCCAGCCCGTGGAGCGTGGCCCCCAGCGCACCGACGAGGAGGACGAGAACGAAGAGCGCTCGGCTACTGACGGCCGTCGGCTTCAGCGCGAACGTGGTATCGAGCCGGGCGACGAGGGTGCTGTCCACCCCCTCCTCCACGACCAGCGCGATCGACACCGAGTCGGTCAGCGTCGGGTCGAGACCTCGGGGGAAGCCCGCTCGGAGATGGAGAGCCGAGTCCGCTGGAGCGTCCGGGGTGAGATCGAACGTCCGCTCCGTCGTCGCCTCGGCGTCGATCTGCGGGAACAGGTAAATGAGCCCTCCTCCGCACCCGATGGTGACGAGGAAGAGGTAGACAACGACAGGGAGCGCGCCAGGCGGGGCTCCCAGTCTCCCCAATCGGGGCGGCGTGGACGGACGAGGCAGGGAAGGCATGGCAACGTCAGGTGCGACCCGAGACGAAGGGACACGATCAAACACGCAGAACGTGAAGGATTCATCCCCCACACGGTGCGCCAAACCTATTCCACACGAAGGGATCCCCAACCGCTTTGCGCTACAATTTTTCGAGCGCCTTCCTGCAGAGCCTCAGCTACGAGAACGCCACCGCGCGTCGCCGCTCAGCAGGCCGGGACGGCACAGATGGCGGCCGCCAGTCGGGCGCCCAGCCCCGACGCTCGTCGCTGGCGGTCACGGAGCGCGGCCTCGACCGACGCCCGCTCGCCGAACACGACGACGGCCCGCTTCGCTCGCGTGGCCGCCGTGTAGAGCAACTCGCGGGTGACGAGCCCGGCCCCGCGCGTCGCCGGCTCCGGCAGCACCACACCGACGGCTTCGAACTCCGAGCCCTGGCTCTTGTGGACCGTCAGCGCCCATGCCGGCTCGTGCGCCGGGAGCCTCGCGAACGGGACCGGATCGCGGCCGGGGAAGACGACCCGGCGCTCGCCGTCGAGCTGCCAGCACACCCCGACGTCGCCGTTTGCCAGCCCGGTGTCCGGATCGTTGACCGTCACGAGGACCGGCCGCCCATCGAAAAACCGCTCGGCGTAGGGGCTCCACCGGACGAGCCCGGCGTCGCGCAGCGCCCGCTCGATGGCCTCGTTCAGCCCCTCCACGCCGCGCTGGCCGCGCCGGACGGCCGCCAGCAGGCGGAACCGCTCCAGAATCGCCAGGGCTGCCTCGGCCGTAGACGCCGTCACCACGTCACGGGCGAAGGGGAGCGCCCACGCCAGCGCCGCGCCGGACGGCTCGGCCTCCACGAGGTCCAGGTCGTCGCGCTGGCAGAGCGCGTCGACAGCGGCCGACACCTCACCGTCGCGGACGGCTACGGCGAAGGCGCCGACATCCGAGTCGGCCGTGAACCGGCGGCTCTCGGTGAGCGTGACGACGGCCGCCGCCAGCGGAGCCGGCGTCTCCATCGATGGCACCCCGCCGAGGCCGAGCGCCGCGCAGAACGCCGCGAGATCGGGAGGCGGATGCCCCTGCCCCTCGGCCACGAGGTCCGCGAACGTCGTCCCCACGCCGACGGGCGGGAGTTGGTCCGGATCGCCCAGAACGACGAGCCGGGCGTCGGGGCGGAGCGCCTGGAGGAGCGCATCGAAC
>CAYPVZ010000375.1:0-3976 GCA_964414235.1 uncultured Rhodothermales bacterium
CTGTTGACGCGCCACTGGAAGCGGACCTCCTTCGTCTGCCCCGCCGCCAGCGGGACGGTTTTCGCGGGCTCGCCCTGGAGGTCGAGGCCCGTCGCCTCGGCGCGGACGGTCGCCTGGCCGGCGCTGCCGGTCCGGTTGCTCACGAGGACGCCCGCCTCGAACGTGTCGCCGAGGCGGCCGAAGCGGGGCAGCGCCGGCTGCAGCACGAGCGGCTGCGTCACGAGCAGGTCCGTGCTCCCCTGGCCGAAGCCGTGCTCCGCCGTCAGAGCGACGGCCATCAGGCGGAACGTCGTCAGGCTCTCGGGCAGGCGGAACGTGACGCGCGCGCGGCCCCGCCGGTCGGTGCGGATGGCCGGCGCCCAGTGCGCGCTCGGGTGGAAGTCGCGCCGGAGGCGGTCCGACGGGTCGCCGCCGCCGCCGCCGAGGTCCTCCTCCTTCTGCCCGTAGTTGCGCTGGCGGACGAGCTCCGCCAGCGTGACGCTCGTGGTCACGCCGAGCGGGCGCGGGCCGTAGAACGTGTCGAACGGGTCGGGCAGGGTGTAGCCGATCACGTTCAGCACGCCCGCGTCGGCCGCCGAGAACGCGACCTCGCCGGGCACGCCGAGGCCGCGGCTGTCGACCACGCGGAGGTCGACCGTCACCTCCTCGCCCGGCCGCATCGTGTCGCGCTGCGGCTCGATCTGGACCGTGAGGTGCCGCGAGCCCGGGTCGACGGGCAGGTTGACGAGGCCCATCCGGAACTGGGGCGCGCCGGGGTCGAGGTCGGCGCCGGGCCGCGCGGAGCGGCCGTTGAGGAGGATCACCGAGACGAAGGCGTTCGGCAGGTGCGCCTCGGTCAGCGGCACCTCGATCTGCGGCGCGCTGCCCTCCAGCGTCACGACGCGGCTCGACAGCACGCCCTCGCGCTCGACCGTCACGAGCGCCGTCGCGCGCTCGAAGGGCGACTGGACGAGGATGCGCGCGGTCTCGCCCGGCGCGTAGCTGGTCTTCTCCGGGATGAGGTCGATCCGGTCGTCGTCGGCGCGCTCCCAGGCGACGTAGCCGCCGCCGGCCGCGTAGAACGTCGCCTCCGTGCGGACCGCGTTGCCGCGCACGTCGGATGCCGTCGCGCGAACGAGGTACTGGCCGCCTTCTTGGACCGGGAACGCCACGCGCGCCATCCGCCCCGCGCCCGGCGAAACGGTCTGCGTCCCGACCGATTCCTCGACCTTCTCGCTCCGCCAGCGGAGCCGCCCGTCGGCGCCGATCTCGCGGACCGAGTTCCACTGCTGGCGGATCAGCTCGACGCGCACGCGCTTGCCGCCGACCGGCGCCCCGCCCGGGTCGACCGTCACCACGTCGACCTGCATCTGGCGGCGGTCCGTCAGGTCGAGGTACGTCGTCTGCGGCCGGAGACCGACGTAGAACAGCGCCGGGTGGAGCGTGATCGCCTTGTAGCCGGTCTGCTCCTGGCGCGCGGGATCGGTGACCGTCGCCTCGAAGAGGAGCTGCGTCGGGAGGCCGTGCTCGTTGCCGGGCAGGCGGACGGTTCGGGCCACGCGGCCGTCGCCGTCGAGCACCGTCTCGGCCTCCGCCAGTCGCTCGTAGAGGTAGGGCGCGTCGAGCGGGCCGAAGCGAAAGGCGTCGAAGCCCTGCGGCGCGAAGGACCCAGGCTCCTGCGTGAGCGCGTAGCGCACGGGCTGGCCGCCCATGCCGGCGCCGAAGAGGTAGCGGCCCTCGACGGTCCCCTCGAAGAGATCGCCCGCGACGTACGCGTCCGCCGTGGCATCGGGCGTGACGACGAACGTGGCCCGGCGGAAGGCATCGACGCGGAACGTGCCACTCGCCCAGAGCGACGGGCTCCAGTCGTCGGTCGCCGTCGTGTCCGTCGTGCTGGCGACGCGGACCTCGTACGCCCCCTGCGCGGCCTCAGACGGCGCCGTCCAGTCGACATCGAACGTGCCCAGCTCGCTCGGCTTGAAGCGCCGGTCCAACACGACCTCGTCGCGTGGCGAGCGGACGACGACGCGCGCGCTGTCGCGGACGGCCCGCCAGTCGCGGTCGGTGCGCGTGCGGAGGATGCCCTTCAGGTGGACCGTCTCGCCGGCCTGGTAGAGGCCGCGGTCGCTGAAGACGGAGCCGGCCGTCGTCTGCGGCTCCGGATTCCAGTCGGTCGCCACGTCGAAGCGGTAGGCCTCGGTGCCGTCGTCGTAGAGCGACGACGTGAACGCCACGTCGCCGTCCTTCTCGACGATCACGAACAGGGCCGGCGGCTCCCACCGTCGCTCCCTCTCGACGCCGAGGCGGGCCCACCCGGGGATCGTGACGCGGCCCGAGCGCTCGGTGTGGCCCCGCCAGCGGGCGCGGTTGTCCTTGTCGCGGAGCGTCACCGTCGCGCCGTCGACCGGCCGCGCCGTCTTCAGGTCGGTCACCATGACCAGTTGGCCGTGCGGGCTGAACTTGGCCGTCACGCCGAGGCGCGTGACCTGCGCGATCCCGCGGTAGTCGTCGGTCCGGGGCTGGCCGCGGTAGTCGGTCCCGTGCGTGCTCAGGACGCGGACGGCGACGACGCCGGTCTCGCCCCGGAACGCCCGTCCGAGATCGAGCGCGACCGTCCCCGGGCGGTTGCGCGGCAACGGGATGCGGAGCGTGTCGCGCGCCGCGATGGGCGCCGGCTCGGGTCCTTCGCGGTCGCCGTAGTAGTGCTGGCGGTCGTGCGCGCGGAGGGCCGGCACGATCTGCTCCGCCGTCAGCCGCCGCATCCCGACGCGGACGGCGGCGACGTTCGTCGCGCGGACCGGCAGCGCGTGCCGCTCGTCGGCCTCGACCACCAGGATGCCCTGCGGGATCGACAGCTCGGGCTCGTAGGGGCCCGTGCGGAAGGTCACGGTCTGCTCGTCGAGCCGCTGGCCGAAGGCGTCCGCCAGCCCGCGAACAGTGAGCGTGTACGACGTCTCGGGCGCCAGCTGGAACGGCAGCATGTGCTCGGTCGACACGGCGCCGTCGCGCGCCTCGACGCCGGCCGGCAGGCCCGCCTCGGGCGCGAGGCGGACCGACTGGCGGAGCGCCTCGAACGCGACCGGGTTCGAGAAGCGAAGCTGGACGCCGCGCTTCGGGTCGAACGCCTGACGGTCGCGCGTGTCGGCGTACTCGTCGCTCTGTTCGACGGCCAGCAGGCGGAGGTCGCCGTAGGTGCGGAAGCGGACGGTCGTGGTGTCGGCCGTGCCGAGGGGCCCGGCGGCGGCCGGCAGCCCAGGCAGCACGCGGACCGTGTAGGCCGTCCCGCGCTTCAGCCCGCCCTGGGGCCGGACGACGAGCGCGCTGTCGCCGTCGGCGCGGACGGTCGTTCGCACCGCGTCGTCGCCCGCCTCGACCTCGATGAAGTCGCGGGCGCGGTCGGCGCGGATGGCCTGGTCGAAGCGGAGGCGGACGTCGCCGCCGGGCTGGGCGTGCGCCTCGCCCCGCGCCGGGATCGTCCGGACGAGGCGGGGGCGCGGGCTCTCGAACGTCCACCGCTGGCCGTCGTCGAGCGTCTCGCCGTCGAGGCTTTCCAGGCCGGCCGCCAGCCGGGCCTCGAACGTCGAGGCGCGCGGGAGCGGCGCGTCGGGCACGAAAACGAGCGTCTGCGAGCCGTCCCAGTGCAGCTCGCCCGCGACGCGCCGCCCGTCGCGCGAGACTGTGAGCACATCGGGGTCGGGCGCCGGCGCCTCGCCGAGCGGCACCATCGGTCGGCTGAACGTGACAGTGACCGGCTGGCGGTCGTGCTGGGCGACGGCCTCGCCGAACGGCGTCGCGCTGATGACGCGGAGCGGTCCGTCGTAGGTCGGCGTGAACGCCTCGCCCGTCGCGTCCACGTCGAGCGCCACGTCGGCCACGCCGAACGGGCCCATCGCCTCGTCCACTTTGTCACGGCAGGCGGCGAGCGTGAGGGCCGCCAGCGCGGCGGCGAGAAACGCGACGGAGAGCGGGCGACGGGACATGGATGGAATGGAGGACG
>CAYPVZ010000376.1:0-3917 GCA_964414235.1 uncultured Rhodothermales bacterium
GCCAGCTCCGCGATCTCGTCGAGGCCGATCTGGTCGTTCCGCACGACGCGGTAGTCGGCCGTCACGCCGCCCACGAGGTGGACGAGGTTGTACGTGAACGAGTCGTAGTTGTCGATGACGAGGATCACGGGCGTGGGGATCAGTTCAGGAAGCCGACGGCGTCGCGGACCTGCGCCATGACCTCGGACGCCCGGGCTCGGGCCGCCTCGGCGCCGGCGGCGAGGATCTGGCGGACGTCGTCGGGACGCTCCGCCAGCTGGCGGCGTTTGTCGCGGGCCTCGCCGAAGTGCCGGTCGATCATGCCCAGCAGCGCCTTCTTGGCGTGGCCGTAGCCGTAGCCGCCGGCCCGGTAGGCCTCGGCGATCTCGTCGCGCTCCTCGGGCGTCGCGAAGTGGCGGAGGAGCGCGAACGTGTGGTCGGCGTCCGGGTCCTTCGGCTCCTCCAGAGGCGTCGAGTCCGAGAGGATCGACATCACCTTCTTTTTCAACGGCTTGCCTTCGTCGAAGATGCCGATGGTGTTGTCGTAGCTCTTCGACATCTTCCGCCCGTCGAGGCCGGGGATGACGGAGACCTCGTCGAGGATGTAGGGCTCGGGGAGCGGGAAGAGCGGGTCGTCCTCGGGCCGAAACGTCTGGTTGAACCGGGCCGCCGTGTCGCGGCTGATCTCCAGGTTCTGCTTCTGGTCCGCGCCGACCGGCACGACGAGGTCGCGGCCGGGCGCCGTGTAGGCCAGGATGTCGGCGGCCTGGAGGATGGGGTAGGTCAGCAACCCGCCGTTCGCGCTCAGGCCCTGCGCCACCTTGTCCTTGTACGCCACGCCCTTTTCGAGCATTGACGTCGGCGTGAGGCAGAGGAAGATCCAGGTCAACTCCGTCAGTTGCGGCACGTCGGACTGGACGAACAGGTTCGCCTTCGCCGGGTCGAGGCCGAGCGCGAGGTAGTCGAGCGCGACGTCGAGCGTGTAGCGCCGGAGCGCCTCTGCGTCGCGGAGCGTCGTCAGCGCGTGGTAGTCGACGATGAAGAGGAAGGCCTCGGCGCGGCTGGCGTCGTCGTTTGCCAGCGCCACGTTCTGTCGGATGGCGCCGAGGTAGTTGCCGAGGTGGAGCGTCCCCGACGGCTGGATGCCGGAGACGATGACGGGCAGGGCGGTCGAGTCGGTCATGCGGAAGCGGGGAGACGCCACGCGGTGGCGTCCCGGTCAGACAAACGGCCGGCGCTGGCGGCGGTCGCCAGCGGACGGCTAGAGCGCGGCGCGGGCGTCGCGGAGCACCTTGATCCGCTCGTCCGACGCCTCGGCGTTGTGGCCCAGGATGGCCCGCGTCCGCTCCTGGTGGTGGACGGCGTCGACCTCCTCGCGGAGCGCATCGCCGAAGGCCTTCTCGGCGTCGAAGAGCGACTGGACGACCATCGTCGGCGTGCCGCTGGCAGCCGTCGCGAGCGGGCGACCGGCGCCGGTCGGCGGGGTCCCGGCGAGGCTCAGGATGGTCTCGGAGACCTTGGCCGTCTCGGTCCGGATGTTCGACATCATGGCCTCGATGTACTCCCGGGAGAGCCCGGGGGGAAGCGCCGCCAGCGCGCCGGTATAGGCGTCGAGCAGGTCGAGGTGGCGTTCGGCGATGGGCACCAGTCGCTCGGCGCTCTCGGCGCGCGAGATGTAGCGGCCGGCGCCGCCCTTGTTGAGGATCGGTCGGAGGGAAGGAAACATGGCGGATGGGGGAAGGGAGTTCAGAGTTCAGGGTTCGGAGTTCGGGTCTAGAAACCCCGAACTCCGAACCCTGAACCCTCAGAGCAGGTCGGACGTCGCGGAGCGCATGGCTTGGAACAGGGCGGCGGCCTTGTAGCGGGTCTCGTCGAACTCGGCGGCCGGGTCGGAGTCGGCGACGATGCCGGCGCCGGCCTGGACGTAGGCCACGTCGTCTTTGACGACCATGGTGCGGATGGCGATGCAGGTGTCGAGCGCGCCGTCGAAGCCGGCGTAGCCGACGGCGCCGGCGTACGGCCCGCGCCGCAGCGGCTCCAGTTCGTCGATGATCTCCATGGCGCGCACCTTCGGGGCGCCCGAGACAGTCCCGGCCGGGAAGCATGCCGCCAGCACGTCCGTCGCGTCGCGGTCCGCGACGGCGCCGGAGACGGACGAGACGAGGTGCATGACGTGGCTGAACCGCTCGACCTCGGCGAACCGGTCGACGGAGACCGTGCCGACGTCGCTCACGCGGCCCAGGTCGTTGCGGCCGAGGTCGACCAGCATGAGGTGCTCGGCGCGCTCCTTGGGGTCGGCGAGCAGGTCTTGCTCGTGGGCAGCGTCCTCGGCCGGCGTCTCGCCGCGGCGGCGCGTCCCGGCGATGGGCAGCACGAGCGCCCGGCGCTCCGGCCCGCGCGGCTCGACACGTGTGAGCACCTCCGGCGACGAGCCGACGAGGGTGAACTCGTCGTCCGGCCCGCCCAGGCCGTCGATGTCGAGGTAGAAGAGGTACGGACTCGGGTTCACCTGGCGGAGCGCGCGGTACAGGTTGAAGCGGTCGCCCGCGAAGGGCATCGCAAAGCGTTGCGAGAGAACGACCTGGAAGATGTCGCCCTCGACGATGTAGTCCTTGGCGCGGCGCACCCCGGCCTCGTATGTCGCCCGCTCCACCGATGACGACGGCTCGGTCGCCAGCAGGCGGACCGGCTCGCCCGGCACGGCCCCCTGCAGCAGGTCGTCTTCCAACTCGACCAGCCGCTCGGTGGCCTCGGCGTAGGCCGCGTGGAGGTCTGTCTCCGCGTCCACGAAGACCGTCGCCATGAGCACGAGCTGGTGGCGGACGTGGTCGAAGGCAGCGACGGTGTCGTAAAAGCCCCAGACGGCGTCGGGCAGGCCGAGGACGTCGGGCGGGCCGGGCGGGAGCGTCTCCAGCTGGCGGACGCCGTCGTAGCCGACGTAGCCGACGGCACCGGCCGTCAGGCGCGGAAGGCCGGGCACGGCGGCCTGCTCGGTCTGCGCCAGAATCCGGCCCAGCGCTTCGAAGACCGTGCCCTCGACCGGCTCCACCTCGTGTGGCGCGCCGTCGCCGGAGTAGCCGCCGGCCGGGCGGTGGCAGAGCACGCGGCTCCCCCGGCTCTCGACAACGAGGTAGGGGCTCTTGCCGAGGAATGAATACCGTCCCAGCCGCTCGCCGCCCTCGACCGACTCGAAGAGGAACCCGAACTGGCCCGCCTCGCGGAGGGCGAGGAACGCGGCGACCGGCGTCAGCAGGTCGGCCGAGCGGCGGACGTAGACGGGCACCGCCAGCCGCCGGCCGTCGGCCGGGAGCTGCTCGCGCACGATCGTCTCGAACTCGGTGAGGGTCACAGGAGGGAAGGTCGGGGCGGGTAGTGCCGCCGGAGTTGAAGCCAACAAAAAAGCCCGCTGCTCGTCTGAACAGTGGGCTCGCGGAGGGGTGCGCGTCGCGTCAGGCCACAGGCCGTCTGCCCACTGGATGCAGGGGGTGCCACCAGGACCAGACGTGATGGGGCGCGCGGTGCGTCATGCGGGCAAGCTACTCGCCGTTTCCGAGCGGGGCAACCGCTGCGGGGAGATCGAGCAGCGACGCGTCGAGGGCCGGGCTCGGGACGAGCGGAGCCGGCGGGGGCGTGATCAGGAACGGCTGGTCGAGAGGATCCGGGTAGGAGAGCGCGCGGTCGTCGAGCGTGTGCGGGTCGGCGTCGCGGAGCCATCGGCGTCCGTCGAGCGGGACGTCGTATCGCAGGGCGGGGCCGTCGAGTGCCCTGTGACGCAGAAGCTCGGCTCCCCCGGGCAGATCGTCGAGGCGGAGGCCGGCGGGCGGACGAGCGCCGGGTCGCGGGATCCTTTCGAACCCGTCGAGGCGCATCGCCAGCGGGGCCGAGGGGCCGCACAGGTTCGGCATTGGGGCGGGCGCCGGGCCGTCGAGGTCCATCGT
>CAYPVZ010000377.1:0-3913 GCA_964414235.1 uncultured Rhodothermales bacterium
GCCGAGGAGTCCGACGAGAACGCCGGCAGGGTCACCCGCGGCTCCGGGGCCTCGTCGGACTCCTCGGCCTCGCCGGCCCGAGCGCGGAGGCTCGTGCCGGCTTCGAGGCGGAACGTCGGCAGGCGCGGCGGGTCGGCCGGGAGCGCGGGCGGCGTCGAGCCATCGCCGCGGGGGAGTTCGGGCGACTCGTCCAGGATGGGCGCAGCCGAGGCGAAGCGCGGGGCGCCCGCGTCGAACGCCAGCCCGAGGCCGCCCTCCGCCAGCGCCCGTTTCGCGACGGTCTTGGTCGGGTGCACGTTGACGTCGACGTGGCGCGGGTCGACATCGAGGAAGAGCGCGTAGAGCGGGTACTGCCCCTCGGGCAGGAGCGCGCCGAAGGCCGAGGCCACGGCGTGGTCCAGCTGGCGGCTCTTGACGTAGCGGCCGTTGATGTAGAGGTACTGCTCGCCCCGGCTCCGCCGCGCCCGGTCGGGCCGCGCGACGACGCCGCGCACCGAGAGGTAGCTCGTCGTCTCCTCGACCTCGACGAGCGCGCCGTCGAGGCCGCCGCCCGCCAGCGCGTCGAGGCGCCGGACGAGCGCGTCGCGGCCGTCCTCGACCGCCGGGAGCCGCCAGACCTCGGTGTCGTCGTGGACGAGCGAGAACCCGACCGTCGGGTGCGAGAGCGCGAGCGCCTGGAAGGCCTCGACGAGGTGCTTGAACTCGGTCGCGGGGCTCTTCAGGAAGGCCCGCCGCGCCGGCACGTTGTAGAAGAGGTTGCGGACCGAGACGCACGTCCCGACCGGCGCGGCGCACGGTGAGACCGACGTCACGTCGCCGCCGTCGACGCGGACGCATGTGGCGGCCTCGTCGCCCTGGCGGCGCGTCTTGAGCTCGACCTGCGCCACGCTGGCGATCGACGCCAGCGCCTCGCCGCGGAAGCCGAGCGTCCGGAGGTGGTCCAGGTCCTCGAAGTGGCGGAGCTTGCTCGTGGCGTGGCGGCCTAAGCAGGCGAGCGCGTCGCCGGGCCCCATGCCGCAGCAGTCGTCGGTGACCTGGATCAGCTCGCTGCCGGCCCGTTTGAGGACCACGTCGACGCGCTCCGCGCCGGCGTCGAGCGCGTTCTCGACGAGCTCCTTGAGCGCGTTGGCCGGTCGCTGCACGACCTCGCCCGCCGCGATCTTGCTCGCGAGCGTGTCCGGCAGCGGCCGGATGAGCCCGTCGTGCTCGTCGGAGGCGGTGGTCATGGGCTAGCCGAAGAACCAGCTGCCGAAGGCGGTCACCCGCTCGGCGATGGTCTCGATGTGGGTGTAGAGGTAGAACGCGAGCACGAGCGCCAGCCCGACCGCGATGAGCTGGGGCTGCTTCGTCTTCCGCTGGCGCCGCTCACTGGGACGGACGAACTGGAGCTGCCGCTTGCGGCGCTCCTCGGCGTCGGGGTCGTAGAAGCGGGGCTCGTAGGAGAACCCCTTCGGGCGAGCCAGCTTGCGGCTCTGGATGCCAAACATCGTCAAATCGGCGGCTGGGGCAAGGTAACGCCAGGCTGGCGGCGTCCGTGCCCGGCCAACCTCGCACGGCCAACGGACACCCTGCGGTCAGAGACGTTGCCGCGCGGCTGGCGGACACATTCCGCCAGTCGCGCGATCCTGGTCTGGGGACCGGGCCCTCCCCTACTCGCTGTCGGCGGCGCGCGCGGCGACGAGTTGGTCCTGGACGTCGTGCGGGACCGGGTCGTAGTGGCTGAAGGTGGTCCGGTGGAGGCCGCGGCCCTGCGTCATCGAGCGGAGCGAGGTCGCGTAGCGGTAGAGCTCGGCCTCGGGGACGTGGGCGGTGATCTTCTGGAAGGGCCCCTCGGCGTCCATGCCCTGGATGCGGGCGCGGCGCGTGTTGAGGTCGCCGAGGACGTCGCCCATGTGGGACTCGGGCACGAGGACCTCCAGCGCGACGATGGGCTCCAGGATGGCCGGCCTGGCGTCGCGGAAGCCGGTGCGGAAGGCCATCTTGGCGGCCGTCTTGAAGGCGTTCTCGTTCGAGTCGACGGAGTGCATCGAGCCGTCGTAGACGACGACGCGGACGTCGCCGACGGGGTAGCCGGCGACGGGGCCCTCGCGGAGCATGTCGGCGACGCCCTTCTGGATGGCGCCGAAGAAGCGCTGCATGTCGATCACGCCGCCGACGATGGCGTCGACGAAGTGGACCGTCGAGCCCCAGTCGGTCTCGGCGGTGTGCTCGCCCCGGACCTTCATGGCGTCCGGCGGCTGGAAGTCGCCGTCGAGCGGCTCGACGAGGAGGGAGAGCTCGGCGAACTGGCCGGCGCCGCCCGTCTGTTTCTTGTGGCGGTAGGTCGCGTCGGCGCGCTGGCGGACGGTCTCGCGGTAGCTGATCTTGGGCCGGTCGTAGGCGACCTCGACGCCGGCGCGGTGCGCCAGCCGGTACTTCGCGATGTCGAGGTGCATCTCGCCCTGGCCGGCGAGCGTGACCTGCCCGAGGTGGGCGTCGTGCTCGACGACGAGCGACGGGTCCTCCTTGACGAGCTGGCTGAGGCCCTGCGCCAGCTTGTCCTCCTCGCCCTGCCGGACGGCGTGGATGGCCATGCGCATGCGCGGCTCGGGGTACTCGACCGCCGTCACGACGGCGTCGCCGCCCTTCGTGCGGAGCGTGTCGCCGGTGTGGGTGTGCTTGAGCTTGACCGTCACGCCGATGTCGCCGGCGACGAGTTGCGGGACGGTGTCGCGGGCCTTGCCGTTGACGGCGAACAGGCCGCCGAGGCGCTCCATGGAGCCGTCGTGGGCGTTTTCGAGGTCGATGCCCGGCGTGAGCATGCCGTCGTAGACCTTGAGGTAGGAGTACTCGCCGACGTGCTCCTCGGCCATGGTGCGGAAGACGAAGGCGACGGGCGACGCCTGGGGGTCGACGTGGACCTCGCCCGCGTCCATGTGGGGGGGCGGCATCTCGGCCGGGCTGGGGCAGACGTTGTCGATGAACGACATGAGCCGCGAGACGCCGACGTTCTCGCTGGCGACCGTCAGGAAGACCGGGAAGAGCTGGCGCTTGAGCATCTCGATGTGGAGGCCCTTGCGCATCTCGTCCTCCGTCAGCTCGCCCTTTTCGAAGTAGAGCTCCATGAGGCCCTCGTCGTTCTCGGCGATGGACTCGACGAGTTCGTTGTGGAGCGCGTCGGCGCGCTGGCGGAAGGCGTCGGCGATGGGTTCGAAGTGGGCCTGGCCCCGGTCGTCGAAGCGGATCTGCTTCATGAGCAGGACGTCGACGAGCGTGCGGGTGCCCGCTCCACAGGGGAACTGGACGGGCGTCGCGGCGCGCCCGTAGCGGTCCTGGATCCTGGCGAGCGCCGACTCGAAGTCGGAGTCGGCGGCGTCGAGCTTGTTGAGGACGAAGAGGGCGGGCGTCTCGGTCTGGCGGGCGTAGGTCCACGCCAGCTCGGTGCCGACCTGGACGCCCTCGACCGCGTCGACGACGAAGACGGCCGTATCGGCGACCTTGAGGGCGGTAATGGTCTCGGCCGAGAAGTCGAGGTAGCCCGGCGTGTCGAGCACGTTGATCTTGTGGCCCTCCCACTCGGCGTGGAGCACCGAGGTGAAGACCGACATCTCGCGCTCGCGCTCGGAGTCGTGGAAGTCGCTGGCGGTGGTGCCCTCGGCGACCGTGCCCATGCGCGAGAGCGCGCCCGCGCTGAAGAGCATGGCCTCGGCCAGGGTCGTCTTCCCGCTCCCCTGGTGCCCGACGAGGGCGACGTTGCGGATGTGGTCGGCGTCGTAGACGGTCATGGCGAGCAGGGCAGGCTGGGCGAAGCGAACGCGCTTCGAAACGGCAGGGGTGGGTCAAGATCCCGGCACGTGAAGGCATTGTCAACTGCTCCCGCGCGGCGGCGGCTGGCGGCGGCGGCCCCTGCCCGCGGGGCGCGGCGGTCGTGCTC
>CAYPVZ010000378.1:0-3903 GCA_964414235.1 uncultured Rhodothermales bacterium
CTTTCACACACACCCTCATGTCCGTACGCTATTCGCTCGTGGCGGCCCTTGCGGTCGCCCTGCCGGTCCTCGCGCTCGCGGGTTGTACCGAGAACCCCATGGCCCCGGGCGGCGACAGCCCGCCGCTCGCCGACGCCGCCCCGCTCGACACGCTCGTCGCCCGCGCCGGCGCCGAGTACGGCGTGCCGGCGGCGCTGCTCGAAGCCATCGCCTACACCGAGACCCGGTGGCAGATGGTCGAGGGCGAGGAGGAGTTCGACGGCGTGCCCGCCGCCTTCGGCGTGATGGCGCTCCGCGGGGAAAATCTCCGCGGCGGCGCCCGACTGGCGGGCGTCACCGAGGCCGAGGCGAAGGCCGAGCCGGCCGCCAACATCCGCGCCGCCGCCGCGCTCCTGCGCAGCTGGGCCGACGAGGACCGCCAGCCGCGCGCCGACCTCGAAAGCTGGGGCGACCTCGTCGTCCGCTACAGCGGCATCAAGGTGGAGGCGGCGCAGGCCGAGTACGCCCGCGACGGCGTCTACGGCGTGCTCCGCAGCGGCGCCGAGGTGCTCGGCGATGAGGGCCGCGTGGTCGGCTCCATCGAGCCGGTCTCGGTCCGCGCCGAGCTGCGCGGCGTGCCAAGCCCGGTCGAAGGCCGCGTCATGAGCGCCGACTACGGCCCGGCCGTCTGGCGGGCCTCGCCGAACTACAGCTCGCGGCCGTCCGGCGTCTCCCCGGCCATGGTCATCATCCACACCTGCGAGGGCTCGTACTCGAGCTGCTGGTCGTGGCTGACCAACTCGTCGGCCGGCGTCAGCGCGCACTACGTGGTCAACGAGTCGGGCTCGGAGATCTCCCAGCTCGTGCTGGAGTCGAAGAAGGCCTGGCACATCGGCGCCACCTACGACTGCTCGCGCAACGGCAACACGGACTGCTCGCGCAACGGGACGTCCTCGAACAACTTCACCATCGGCATCGAGCACGGCGGCTACGCCTCCCAGTCGTCGTTCCCGACGGGCCAGATCCAGGCCTCGGCCGAGCTGGGCTGCGACATCAGCCAGGACTGGAACATCCCGCGCGACCAGTACCACTTCGTGGCGCACGGCACGCTCCAGCCCTACAACCGGACCGACCCGGGCCCGAACTGGCCCTGGACCGACTACCTCAACCGGATCAACACGGCCTGCGGCTCGACCGGCGGCAGCTCCGAGATCATCATCGACAGCAACAACAGCCTGAACGACACGAACGTCGGCTACATCGACGTCTCGTCCAACTGGACCTCGTCGAGCCACTCGACGGACTACCAGACGGGCTACTGGTGGGCCCAGACCCAGGCCATCTCGGACGGCGCCACGTTCTGGTTCTACCTCCCGTCGGGCGGCACGCGGACCGTCGACGCGTGGTGGGTCGCGGGCACGAACCGCGCCCCGAGCGCGCCCTTCCTCGTCTACAACGCCTCCGGCACGCAGATCGGCTCGACGACCAAGAACATGCAGTCGGGCGGCGGCCAGTGGAACACGCTGGGCACCTACAGCTTCACGGCCGGCTGGAACAAGGTGGTCCTCTCACGCTGGACGACGACCGGCTACGTCGTCATCGCGGACGCGCTCCGGGTCCGCCCGTAATCGCACTCCGCGTCTCTCCCGCCCCGCTGGCGCTCGCCGCCAGCGGGGCGCTACGTTTCGGGATGCGCCTCGCTCTGCTCATCGTCCTCGCCTCCGCTGCAGCAGCCCAGCCCGCGCCCGGCTCGCGCATGTGGATCGCCGAGCGCCTGTTCGACACGGCCGGTTTCCCCGACGTTGCGACCTATGCCGACCTCGACGCGCTCCCGACCAACTCGCTCGGCCAGCCTACAACCTTCGGACCCCTGACCCCGGAAGGGGCCGAGGTCACGATCCGGCCGCTCCCGCCCGATACGGCCGCCGTCGCCGTAACCGTCACCGTCGACGCGGATACGACCGACCTCTACCTCCACTTCGACGAGGCCGACCGGTTTGTTGCACTGCGCCGTCTCGCGCTGCCAGGTCTCTTCTGGATGTTCTACGACCTGCTCGACACGTGGGAGCGCGTCCGCGACGCGCCGAACCCAGTCTCGGCGCTCGTTGAAGGCCTCGACCCGACGCTCGTTGAGAACCTCGGTCTCGACGCGTCCGGGAGAGGGCTCGACCAACTCATCGGCAGCGTGGAAGCGCTCGACACGATGCTCGTCGAGCTCCCCAACCTGCGCCTGACCGTCGCGTCCGATGTCTCGTTGAAGGGGTACTTCGAGGAGCACCGCGCGTCTCTGGAGCGGATCGTTGCCGCCTACGCGGCCGACCCTACCCTCGCCCACGTTCTCTCGGACGAAAGAGGAGAGCCCGGAGCCGCCGTCGCCGACGTCCTCCGTGATCTCCATCTCAACCGTGCGTTCCGAGGCACCATGACGGGCGACGACGGCGTATCGATCGGGATCGGTGGGATGCTCGACAACGAGGTCGGCTACCTCTATGTCCCGGCAGGCGCACAGCCTCCGAGGATGCGAGAGTCGAACTACATCTACGTCGAACCCTTGGGCGGCGGCTGGTACCTCTTCAAGACGACCTGACCTGCCGTTCAGTCTGCTGAACACGTCGCCACCAGCGCCGTCGACACCTCGCGCTCCACGTCCCCACCGACCGGCCGGTTGAGGCGAACGGGCGCGCCGCCCGCCGGCTGCACGATGAGCGCCGACGAGCCACCGCCGTCGAGGTTGAGCGCCTCCGTCGCGCCGAGGCCGCGCACGAGCGCCGCCAGCTCCTCCCGCGTCACGCCCCGGCTGACCGGCTGGCGGCCGTCGACGACGACGAGCCAGACGGCGCCGTCGGGCGCCAGCCCGATGGCGGAGCGCGGATGCCGGTTGGCGTGCGAGCCCCAGAACACTTCGGCCTCGGTCGCCACGGCGTCCTGCCCGCCGCGGACGAGCACCGGCCCGGCGGCGAGAGCCTCGTCGACGGTCCACGGACGGCAGGGCGCGGTCGTCGAGGCAGGCGCGTCCGGGCGGTTGGGAATCGGCGCGTCGGAGGCACACGCGACGGATTCGTCACCGCCGACCCACGCGATCTCCGGCCCGGCCGCGCTCCGCCCGAAGGCACCGCGCCGGACGGCGTAGCGCGCGCCGTCGCGCGTCGCCGATGTGAAGGCCGGCGCCTCGACGCGGCCCCCTCGGACCACGAGCCCCACCGGCACCCCGGTCTGCATGTCGAAGTAGCCGCCGTTGAGGACGGCGCACGCGCCCGTCCGGCGGGCGATGGACGACGGCGTCTCGCGCCCGTCCGCCGTATCCGCTGCGACCTCGACGCGAAGCGGGACCGAGGCCGGCAGGCGAACGGCCCAGGCGCGCAGCGTGTCCGCCTCGGAGACGCCGGCATAGACGCGGAGGCCGTCCGCCAGCCGGGCGTCGGGCGAATCGACGGAGGCCCACGTGAGCCGCAGGGCCGAGCCGTCGAGCGCGGCAGCGGGCGGGGCGTCGACCGACGGCGGCGTACTGGCGCAGCCGGTGAGGATCAGGACGAGCGCGGCGAGACGGGCGGGCATGACGCAGGGAGATCGGTCGTCCCTGAAGATCGCCGCCGACCCGCGCGTCAGTACTGCCGGAGGTACGCCAGGCTCTCCGCGTCGAACCGCGGCGACTCGACCCCGAAGTCGGCAAAGAAGGCGCTCGGGTCGCACGTGTTGCCCTCGACGAGCATCTCGAACTGGTCGGGCGAAATCGGCAGCATGCCCACCTTCCCGAGCGTGTTCACGCCGAGCCGCGCCAGCCCGAGCGGCACCGACACCGTCGGCTTGGGCTCGATGCCGCCGCCGCGCGCGATCCGCCGGAGCACCTCCTCGTACGGGATCCGCTCCGGCCCGGCCGCGCAGTACGTCGCGCCGTGCGACGCGTCGCGCTCGACGGCCTGCGCG
>CAYPVZ010000379.1:0-3900 GCA_964414235.1 uncultured Rhodothermales bacterium
GTTGTAGTGGGCCTCGACGGCCCCGGAGGTCGTCACGTCCGAGCGTCGCAGGATCACGTCGGCGTCGCGGTAGCGGACGTCGAAGAACGTCTGGCCGTCGATCGTCGCGGGGAACTCGACGTCGGTGTTGTCGGAGCGCGAGGCGACGACGTAGCTGGCGCCCTCGGCTTCGAGCGCCGTCAGGAGCAGGTCGAGGAAGTCGAAGGTGACGGCCGTGGCCTGCGTCGCGGCTCCGCTCGGCAGGTTGTCGCCGGGGCTCTGGACGTAGTACGTCGAGACCTCCTGCAGCCCGACGAGATCCGGGTTGACGCGGGCGATCTCCGCGGCGACGGCTGCCATCCGCGCGGCCGGGTTCGAGGCCTCGATCGTCGCGTAGAGCTGGGCCACGCGAACCGGGATGAGCTGCGGGTTCGGCTCCAGGGCGACGGTGAACAGGTCGCCCCCGAGGTACAGGTTCTGGGTCATGACCCGGACGCTGCCGGAGGCCTCGGGGTCGTCGGAGTCACAGCCGGCCGTCAGGACGAGCGCGAGCGCGCAGAGAGCGAGAGAGAGTCGTCGCATGGAAGTAGGAAAGGGAGGCCCGGAAGATCGGACCGGCGGCGCTGCCGCGCGTGGTCCACTCGGACCAGGACGCGAATCGTGCCCTCCGTACCTTGGGCCGTCTTCCCCCGGCCCCCCATGCCTCTCGACGCCTCCGACTACTCGGCCCTGGAGGGCGGCCTCGTCCGCATGCTCGACCGGCTGCAGGCCGAGGGCACCGCGACCAAGGACCCCGACGTCGACCAGTTCCTGCGCGACGAGCCGAACGCGATCCTGCTCGGGCTCCTCTACGACCAGCGGGTCCTCGCCGAGACGGCCTTCGCCGGCCCCTACAAGCTCCGCCAGCGGCTCGGCCACCTCGACATGGCCCGCCTCGCCGCCATGGACCGCGACGCGCTGGCCGAGGTCTTCACCCAGTCGCCGGCCGTCCACCGGTTCACGAACAAGATGGTGGACACGACGCAGGCCGTCGCGCGCCGGCTGGCGGACGACTACGACGGCGACGCGGCCAACCTCTGGGCCGACGGCGACTGCAGGGCGGTCGAGACGCGCGTGAAGGCGCTGCCGGGCTTCGGACCGCAGAAGGCGCAGAAGCTCAAGTTCTGCCTCTACTACTTCGGGCACCGCGACCTGAGCGAGTAGCGCACGCGGAGGGCACCCGACGCGCCGGTGAATCCGGTGAGAGCCCTGAACCCGGGCTGAGAGGCCGCGTTCACGCGCGCACCCCGGACCGCGCCTCCCACGCTCCCCATGCCGCACGTCGACGTCCCTGCCTGGGCCTGGGTGGCCTTCAACGGCTACGTCGTCGTCCTCCTCCTGCTCGACCTGCTCGTCCTCAACCGGACGGCGCACAAGATCGAGTGGAAGGAGGCCGCGTGGCTCTCGGCGTTCTTCGTGGCCGCGTCGCTGGCAGTCAACGGCGTCGTGTGGTGGGTGTACGGGCATGGCCCGGCGATCACCTTCTTCACGGCCTACGTCGTCGAGAAGTCGCTCTCGGTCGACAACCTGTTCGTGATCGCGGTGCTCTTCGGCTACTTCGCCGTGCCGGCGCAGTACCAGCACCGGGTGCTCTTCTGGGGCATCTTCGGGGCCATCGTAATGCGGGCGGCGATGATCCTGCTCGGCGTCGCGCTCATCGACCGCTTCCACTGGGTCCTCTACATCTTCGGGGCGTTCCTCGTCCTGACCGGCCTCCGGATGTTCCGCGAGGCCGACGAGGGCGAGGAGGTGGCGGACAACCGGCTGCTCTCGGTGCTCCGCCGCGTGCTCCCGGTCACGCGGGCGTACCACGGCCCCCGCTTCTTCGTCCGCAAGATGGGCCGCGTCTGGGTGACGCCGCTCTTCCTGGTGCTGCTCATGATCGAGCTGACCGACGTCGTGTTCGCGGTCGACTCGATCCCGGCCATCCTCGGCCTGACGACGGACCCGTTCCTGGCCTACGCCTCGAACATCCTGGCCGTGGTCGGGCTGCGGGCGCTGTACTTCCTCCTGGCGGGCATCATCGAGCGCGTGCAGTACCTCCACATCGGGCTGGCGGCCGTGCTCGTGTTCATCGGCGGCAAGATGCTGGCGGAGCCGTTCCTCGACGCGCGCGGCCTGGAGATCCCGACGTGGGTCTCGCTCCTCGTCATCCTGGCGTGCCTCTCGGTGGCCGGCGCCGTCTCGTGGGCCGCGACGGTACACGAGCAGCGCCAGCGCGACCTCCCGACGCCGCCGGGCGCGCCCCCCCCGCCCTTCGGCGACGGCGCGGCCGACCGGCCGCCCGTCCTCGACCGGTCGGACGAGTCCCGCGCCTGAGCCGCTGGCGGAGGCCGCCCGCCAGTCGCGCGCTCACGCTGGGACGTCGATGACGAAGACGTGGGCGAGGTGGTGCGGCCGGGTCGAGATGTGGACGCGGCCGGTCGTCGCGTGGCGCCCGGTCGGCAGGGTGGTCGTGACGCGCGTACGCCCGCGCCTGTCGGAGGCGGCCGTCGTGATGGTGCGCGTCTGGCCGGGCGCGTTGGGGTCGTAGACGTCGAGCGTCGCGTCGAGCCGCCCCCGCCGCTCGATGCCGAACACGACGACCTGGTGAAGCGAGAACGGATCCGGCGCGTCGCCGATGAGGCCGAGGAGAACGGGACGTCCGGCCCGGAGCGTAGCGTGCACCCGGTCCAGTTCGCGGCCGAGGGCGTCGGCCCAGGGACCGTCGGGGTCGCGCTCAATGCGGGCGCGAAGCCACCAGCTGGCAAAGCGCGGGAGCGAGGCCCGGAGCGTCGCCTCCTGGCGACGCCGCAGAAGGGCGCGGAGGGGGTCCTGCGCCAGCTCGGCCGTGGCGACGGTGCCCTCCCGGCGCGGCCACCGCTCGATGGCGGCCAGCGCCATGCCGCCGCAGAGGCCGAACGTCTTCCAGCGCCGCGCGAGCGTGCGGACGAGGCCGTCGGCGCCGCCGCCCCAGCCGAGGGCGGCGCCCGCCGCGAGGCCAGCGAGGGCCCCTCGGCCCTTCCGCCCCAGCAGCCGGCCGCCGAGCGCCCCGCCGGCCGTCGTCGCCAGCGCGACGGACGCGGCGGAGAGCGGCCGGACGCGCGAGCCTAGCGTGTCGAGGTCCTCATCGGTCCATGAGAAGCGGTTGGGGAACGAAAATCCGTCACGGACGGGGTCGAAGTCGAGACGGAGGGCACGAGGGGATGGGGACATACCTGATAGCGAACCTAGGTGCGCTCACGCCTTGCCACGGAACGCAGCCCGTCCGACCTTGCGATGGCGGGTCTGGTGGAATGGGCGCAGAACGACGTGGCGCCCGCACAGGTCCGCGAGGCACACACTCCGTCATGCGCGACCGTCTTCGGCGGAGGCCCTTCGTCTCCGCGCTCCTCGTCCTCTTCGTTCTCACCGCGGCCGGCGCCTCGGCTGGCTACGCCCGACTTCACTGGGGCCGCATCTCGCCTGCTGCGGTCACTGCCGAGATCAACACCACGCTCAGCGCAGACAGCACGGCCGGTGCGCTCACGCCGGGCGTCCACGCGCTCTACGCCGCGCGCCAGGGGCAGGCCGCGTGGCGAGCCGCCGAGACGCGCGAGGCGGCATTCGCCGTCCTCTCCTCGGCGCCGCTCGATGCGCTCCCCGTCGACTCGGCCTTCGCCGCCCTCCGCGCGGCCGCCGACACGGCCCAGACCGCACGCGGCCTCGGCGCGCTCGACGTCGGCCTGACGGACGCGCTCCTCCGCTACGGCGACGCCCTTCGTCGGCCCCAGGTGGATGCCCGCGCGCTCTACGGCATCGACTGGACGCCCGCCGTGCCCGACTCCTCCGACCTCGCCGGCCCGCTGGCGGACGCCCTCGCCAGCGCGGAGCCGGCCGCCGCCGTCGAGGCCTGGGCCGACG
>CAYPVZ010000380.1:0-3896 GCA_964414235.1 uncultured Rhodothermales bacterium
TCTCGCTCGCTGGGCGCGCGCGCGGGGGGGGGGGGGGGGGGGGGGGGCCCCCCAAGCCTACGGGGCGCTGCGGCGCTCGGCCTCCCCGGCATGAGGGAAGCGCTTCGCCTTAACGGGACCGCGTTCGGCCCGATACTCAGCCTCCTGGTCCCCTCCCCATGACGGCTCGCGGCTGGCTCTCCGTTCTCCTCGCGTTCGCGCTCGCGGCTCCGGCTGCAGGGCAGCGCCGACACGTCGAGCGGTTCGGCGTGGCCGACGGGCTGCCGCAGGCCATCGTCTACGCGCTCGACCAGGACAGCCGGGGTCGGATGTGGTTCGCCACCGACGGCGGCCTCAGCCGGTTCGATGGAACGACGTTCATCAGCTACTCGGTCGCCGAGGGGCTCCCTGGCAACACGCTCCGCGGACTGGCGGTTGGGCCAGACGACGCCGTCTGGGCCGTCGCGGTCGACCATGGGCTGGTCCGGTTCGATGGGAGGCGATTCTCTTTTATCCCCGGCGCGGGCTACACGTTCGACGTCGCCGTCGACGAGCGAGGAACGGTCTGGGCCGGTGGCGAGGATGGGCTTGCCCGGCTCCACGAGGGACGCTTGGAACCGGTCGTGCTCGGCGACACCGCCAGTCCGGCCGTCGCGCGCATCGACATCGGCATGCCTGGCGAGCTCTGGTTGGCGACCGACGCCGGCCCGATTCATCTCACGGCCGGTGTCGCGTCACGCCCGATCCCATATCCGGGTGCGCTCCGTGACGTCCGCGCGGTGGGCGACGCCGTCTGGCTGGCGACCGTCGCCGACGGTGTCCGCGTCTATCGCGGCGGCGCCCTGGACCGGCGCTACGGCGTTGCCGAAGGCTTTCCCGACGAGGCGGCCTACGCCCTCGGCCAGGATGCCGCCGGCAACGTCTGGGCTGGGACGGCTCTCGGCGCCTGCCGCCTTACCGGCGCCGGTGCCGTGCCCGACTGCCTCGGCCAGCCCGACGGCTTCGCCGAGGCGCGCACCTATGCCATCGAGGCCGACCACGAGGGGGGGCTCTGGCTTGGGACCCACGGCGGCGGCGTCTTCCGTTATTCCGGCTTCGTCGCCGGGCGCGACCGCTTCGTGATCTACGACGCCTCGAACGGCCTGCTCGATGGGATGATCTGGGGCATCGGTGTCACCGGCGATGGCGAAGTCGTGGTCGGCCACAACAACGGCGTCTCGATCATCCACGGGAATCGAGTCGAAACGCTGACGCCTGAAGATGGGCTGCCCGGGGTGTTTGCGGGCCAGATGGTCTCGGACGGAGCCGGCGGGCTCTATTTCGGCACGCGTAGCGGCTTCCTCCATTACACGGGCGGTCGCTTCCGGACGGTGGCGGGTGTCGGGCTGGCGCCCGACGGCTACGTCGGTGTCACGCAGCGGTCCGCCGACGGTCGTGTCTGGACGGCGTCGATCGACGAGGGCATCTACCTCATCGAGGGCGCGCGCGCGCGCCGCGTCGAGGACACCGGGCTGCCCAACTACAGCGTCCACGCCATCCGCGAGGACCCCAGCCACCGGATCTGGTTCGGGTTCGATGGCGGTCTTCACCGTCTCGCTCCGGACGGCACCACGCGCACCTTCACGTCCGACGACGGCCTCCCGTCCGGAACGCTCTACCCGGCCATCGACTCCGAGGGAATCGTCTGGGCGGGCAGTGAGGACGGTGAGCTCGTCCGCATCACGCCCGACGACCGCGTCCAGGCGGTGCCGTTCGCCGGGCGGATGCAGGGGGCGGCCATCTACCTCGCGGCCATCGACAGCCGGGGCTGGCTGTGGCTCGGGACCAACCGGGGCCTCGCGCGCATCGACCTCCACCGGGTGCGGAGAGGCGAGCGGCTGGCCTACCGGTTCTACGGCGCCGCTGAGGGCTTCACCCCTCTCGAAGTCAACGCCGACGCCTTCTTCGAGGCGCCCGACGGGACGCTCTGGTTCGGGACCGTGGCGGGTGCCGTCCACTACGATCCCCGCGCGGACCTGGCCTTCGCCAGTCGGCCGCGCGTGGCGATCGACGGGGTGGCCCTCCGCTACGGCGAGACCGACTGGTCCCCCTACGCCGAAGCCATCGGCCGCGGCGGCGTGCCGATGGCGCTCCGGCTTCCCCACGATCAGAACCACCTGACGTTCCGGTTTACGGGTGTGAGCTACGCCGCCCCGGACGCCGTCCGTTATCAGTTCCGCCTCGACGGATTCGACGCCGGCTGGAGCCCCGCCACGGACGACCGCCGGGCGACCTACGCCAACCTTCCGCCGGGCGAGTACGCCTTCCGCGTCCGCGCGAGCGCTGGGAACGGGTGGGTCGAGGCGCCCGAGCCGATGCGCGTGACGATCCGGCCGGCGCTGTGGCAACGGCCGGAGGCGATCGTGCTCGCGGCTCTGCTGATCGTCGGGCTTCTGGTCAGCGGGGTCCGGTGGCGTGAGCGGCGGTACCGCCAGCACCGGGCCGAGCTGGAGCAGGCCGTGGCCGAGCGGACGGTCGATCTTCTTCAGCAGAAGGAGCACGTCGAGGCCGTCAACGCTGACCTCGCCCAGGCCCGGGAGCAGGCGCTCGCCGCGGCGCGCGCCAAGAGCGAGTTCCTGGCGACCATGAGCCACGAGATCCGGACGCCCATGAACGGCGTCATCGGCATGACGTCGCTCCTGCTCGACACGCCGCTGGCGCCCGACCAGCGCGACTACGTCGAGACCATCCAGACCTCGGGCGACGCGCTCCTCACGCTCATCGACGACATCCTCGATTTCTCGAAGGTCGAGGCGGGGAAGGTGGAGCTGGAGACGGTGCCGTTCTCGGTCCGTGCCCTCGTCGAGGACACGCTCGACCTCCTCGGCGCGCGGGCGCGGCAGGCGGGGATCGAGTTGACCTACGAGATCGCGCCCGGCGTCCCGGAGTCGGTCGAAGGCGACGTAACGCGGGCCCGCCAGGTCCTCGTCAACCTGCTCTCGAACGCCGTCAAGTTCACGGCCGAGGGGGCGGTGACCGTCGTCGTGACCGCGCTGCCCGTAGGCGATGGCTGCCGCCTGCAACTCGCCGTCCGCGATACGGGCATCGGCATCGCCGAGCACGCCCAGGCCCACCTGTTCGAAGCGTTCACGCAGGCCGATGCCTCGACGACGCGGCGGTACGGCGGCACCGGCCTCGGGCTGGCGATCTCGCGGCGCCTCGCCGGCCTCATGGGCGGCGACATCACGGTCGAGAGTACGCTCGCGCCCGCACCGGGCCACGGCTCGACGTTCACCTTCTCCATCCCGGTCGCGCCGGCGGACGTTCCCGCGCCGGAGGTCGCGGCGCTCGACGGCGTCCGCGTGCTCGTGGTGGACGACCGTGCCGCCAGTCGGGCGATGGCGGGCCGTCTGCTCGCCCGGGCGGGCGCGGATGTCACGCTGGCAGCCTACTCCGAGGCGCGGGTGCTCGCCGAAGCGGCCGAGACCGACGACCGCCCGTTTCGGGTCGTCGTTGCGGGCTCGGGACCGGACAACGAGGGGGCGGCCGTCCTCGTGTTGCGTGAGGCACTTGCCGTGCCGCCTGGCTTCGTCGTGCTCCGCCAGCACGACGGACCCGACCCACACGGCTTCGATGCCGGCCTCGTCGCGCCTGTCCGGCAGGCCGCGATGTGCCGTGTCGTCGCGCGGCTGGCGGGCATCGAGGCCGCTCCGGCCCTCGCGGCTTCTTCCCCGTTGGCCGTCCCAACTCACGCGCTCCGCGTGCTGCTGGTCGAGGACAACCCGGTCAACCAGAAGGTGGCCCTCCGGACGCTCGTCTCCCTCGGCTACCGCGCCGACGTGGCGTCCGACGGGGCCGAGGCCGTCGAGGCCGTGCTCGGCGACGACTATGACCTCGTGCTGATGGACGTCCAGATGCCGCGGCTCGACGGGATCGAG
>CAYPVZ010000381.1:0-3896 GCA_964414235.1 uncultured Rhodothermales bacterium
GGTCTCCCTCCACGTCCTCCTCGCCGAGGACAACCCGGTCAACCAGACCGTGGCCGTCCGCGTGCTCCAGCGGCTCGGGGTGGCGGCGGACGTGGTCGACGACGGGGAGGCGGCGGTCGCGGCGGTGCGGCGGGCGGCCGAGGCCGGCGCGCCCTACGACGTCGTGCTGATGGACGTCCAGATGCCGCGGGTGGACGGGTTCGAGGCCACGCGCCGCATCCGGGCTGCCATGGACCCTGGCCACCAGCCCCGCATCATCGCCATGACGGCCAACGCCATGGAGGGCGACCGCGAGACGTGCCTGGCCGCCGGCATGGACGACTACGTCGCGAAGCCGGTCCGCCCCGCGACGCTCGCCGCCGCGCTCATGCCCGCCGAGCGCCGCGGCGTCTGAGGCCGGACGGACCTCTCGGGCGTGCCTAGCTTCGGCCCATGTCCGTCCGTCGCGTCTGCATCTACTGCGGCTCCCGCCCCGGTCTCCGGCCCGCCTACGCCGAGGCCGCCCGCCAGCTGGCGGAGCGCCTCGTCGGCGCCGGCATCGGGGTCGTCACCGGCGGCGGGCGCGTCGGGCTGATGGGCGAGGTGGCGGATGCCGCGCTGGCGGCCGGCGGCGAGGTCGTCGGCGTCATCCCGCAGGCCCTCGTCGACCGCGAGGTCGGGCACACGGGCCTCACCCAGCTCCACGTCGTCGGGACGATGCACGAGCGGAAGGCGCTCATGGCCGACCTCGCCGACGCCTTCGTCGCGATGCCGGGCGGCCTCGGAACGCTGGAGGAGATCGCGGAGGCGCTCACCTGGGTCCAGCTCGGCATCCATTCCAAGCCCTGCGCCTTCCTCGACGTCGACGGCTTCTACGCCCCGTTCATCCGCTTCCTCGACCACACGGTCGACGAAGGCTTCGTCGCCGAGGACCGGCGCGGCGCGATCTGGGTGGAGCCGACGCCCGAGGCGCTCGTGGGCCGGCTGCTCGCCTGGCCCCCCGTCGAGGCCGTGTGATGCTGAGCCGCCGCGCCGCCTGGGCGCTCGCCGTCGTCGTCGCGCTCGTGCTCGTCGGCTACGTCCTCTGGCCCAACCTGGAGACGTTCCGCCTCGGGCTCGACGGCGGCCTGCTGGCGGAGCTGTTCGGGCGGGGCCGCGCCGCGGGCACGCGGGCGCTCGTCAACTCGGTCGGCGTGTCGCTCGGCACGGTGATCGGCGGCGGCGTGCTCGGGACGGCGCTGGCGTGGGCGCTCTGGCGCTACGACCTGCCGCTCCGCAAGACGCTCGGCGCCGTCGCCGCGCTGCCGCTGGCGCTGCCGCCGCTCGTCGGCGTCCTCGCCTTCCTGTTCCTCTACGGCGAGTCCGGGATGCTGCCGCGCGGGCTCCAGGCGGCGTTCGGGCTGGACGAGGTCCCGGTCGGCGGCGGCGGCGTCGGCGCGGTGCTGGCGGTCCACGTCTACGTCTACTACGTCTACTTCTACCTCTTCGTCGGCGCCGCCCTGCGCGACCTCGACGCGTCGCTGCTGGACGCCAGCGCCGATCTCGGGGCCGGCGCCGTCACCACGTTCCGGCGCGTCGTGCTGCCGCTGCTGCGGCCGGCGCTGCTCGGCGCGTCGCTGCTCGTGTTCATGCTGTCGATGGCCTCGTTCACCGCGCCGCTGCTGTTCGCCGAGGGCGAGCCGTTCCTGACGACGCAGATCTACCAGTTCAAGATGAACGGCGCGATGGACCGGGCCGCCGCGGTCTCCGTCGTCCTCACCGGCCTCTGCCTGCTCTTCCTCGTCGGCGCCGAGGCCCGGGGGCTGGCGACGCGCGCCGCCAGCGGCAAGGGCGTCGGGCGCGGGCCGGGGCCGCTGCGCGGGGGGGCGCGCGTCGTGGCCGGCGCGGCCGTGGTCGCCGTGCTCGTCGTCGTGCTGCTGCCCGTCGCCACGGTCGTGCTCCTGTCGTTCGTCGAAGAGGGCTCGTGGACGACGCAGGTGCTGCCGGACACGTTCACCGTGGCCAACTACGCCGCGCTCGTCACCCAGCCCGACGTGCTCGCGCCCCTCACGTCGTCGCTCTGGATGGCGGCCCTCGCGACGGCCGCCAACGTGGTCTTCGGCGTGGCGACGGCGCTCGTCGTCGCCAAGAGCCGCGTGCCGGGGCGCGGCGTGATCCGCGCGCTCGCGCTGCTCCCCTTCGCCGTGCCCGGCACGGTCCTCGCCCTCAGCCTCCTCGTGGCCTTCGACGAGCCGACGCCGCTGGCCGGCGGGGCGCTCCTCATCGGGACGGTCTGGCTGCTGCCGCTGGCCTACTTCGTGCGCCACGTGCCGCTCGTGGTCCGCGCGGCGCAGGCGGCGCTGGAGGGCTTCGACGACCGGCTGGCGGAGGCCTCCGCCGACCTCGGCGCGGGCGGCTGGGCCACGTTCCGGCGCGTCGTGCTGCCCGTCATCGGGCCCGGCGTCGTGGCCGGCGCGCTGCTCACGTTCGTGACGGCGCTCGGCGAGTTCGTCGCCTCCATCATGCTCTACGTCTACGCCAACCGGCCCATCTCGGTCGAGGTGTTCGCGCAGCTCCGCATCTTCGCCTTCGGCCAGGCCGCGGCCTACAGCGTGCTCCTGATGGGCCTCGTCGCGCTCGCCGTCGTCGCCAGCCGCTGGCTCGGGGGCGGGCGCCTCACGGCCTGACCGAGAGGCGGGACGAATTCGCGACCGGGGCCGGATCCCTCGCGTACCCGGTTCCACTCTCCCCCGGAGAGGCGCCTACCTTGGATCGTCCCCCCACCCCCGCGTCATGAAGATCACCGTCCTCGGAGCCGGCACCATCGGATCGGCCGTGGCCACCGACCTGGCCCAAGACGAGGCCGTCGCCCGCGTCCAGGTCTGCGAGGCCCAGCCGGCGGTGCTCCGGGCCTTCCGCGCGACCTACGCCCACCCCCGCATCCGGACCTACGAGGCCGACGCGCGCGACCTGGGGACGCTGGAGCCCATCGTGGCCGGCAGCGCCGTCGTCGTCTCGTGCGTGGGGCCGGAGCACACCACCCGGCTGGCCCGGCTGGCGCTCGACCTCGGCGCCCACTTCGTCGACCTCGGCGAACCGACCGACGACCCCGGCCTCGCCGAGCACGCCGAGCGCCACCAGCGCTGGGTCGTCACCGGCGCCGGGCTCGCGCCCGGCCTCGTCGGCGTCCTCGCCATGCAGGGCGTCGAGGCGCTCGACGCCGCCCACGCCGTCCGCATCCGCGTCGGCGACGTCCCGATCACGCCCCCCGAACCCTTCCTCCACCGCCTCTCGCACTCCGCTGACCGCCTCCTCGACGACTACACCTACCCGGCCACCGTCCTCCACGACGGCCAGCGCGAGACGCGCGAGCCCCTCACGGGCATGGAGCTGATCGACGTCGACGACTTCGGCACCATGGAGGCCTTCTACATCGCCGGCGGGCTGGGCAGCCTCGCCGACGAGCTCCAGGGACGCGTCGGCAGCCTCGACATCAAGACGCTCCGCTACCCCGGCCACGCCGAGCGGATGCGGTTCGTGCTCGACCTCGGCCTCGCCGAGAAGACCTCGCTCGACGTCCGCACCCACCTCACCTACCGCGACGTCCTCGTCCGCCGCCTCAAGAAACGCCTCGGCGGCGCCTACGACGACGCCGTCCTCCTCCGCATCGAGATCGACGGCGTCCGCCGCGGCGAGGCGGGCACGCTCACCTACGAGATGGTCGACCGCTGTGACACCGAGGCGGGCCTGACGGCCATGCAGCGCTGCACGGGCTTCCCCGCCGCCGCCGCGGCCCGGCTGCTCGCCGACAAGGCGCTCGCCGGCGGCGGCGTCGGCGCGGCCGACCAGGTGCTCCCGCGCAGGACGTTCCTGGAGCGGCTGGCCGAGCGTGGCATCCGCGCCCAGGAACGCTGGACGGCCGCCGAGCCGGTCGAAGC
>CAYPVZ010000382.1:0-3894 GCA_964414235.1 uncultured Rhodothermales bacterium
CGTCGCCAGCGCGAGCAAAGGAGCGCGGCCGAGGGTAGATCCGGGCCGTTCCCGGGTCTATGGGAGCGTACAACTCCTGCGCTCATGCCTGCCGCCTTCCGTCCCGGGATCGCCATGGAGCCCGACGCCGACGAGCCCGAGGTCCAGTACGACTACGTCCCCATCAAAGAGCGCCCCGAGGCCGACCGGCCGCGCGAGAAGCTGCTGGCGCACGGGCCCGGCGCCCTCAGCGACGCCGAACTGGTCGGGCTCGTGTTCGGGAGCGGGACGCGTGTCGGGGGGCGGAGCGTCTCGGCAGTCGAACTGGCGCAGGCGCTGATCACCGCGTACGGATCGCTGGCGAAGCTGGCCCGGCGCGACGCGAGCCAGCTCGCGAAGGCCGCCAAGGGGATCGGCCCGGCCAAGGCGGCGCAGCTGGCGGCCGTCTTCGAGATCGGGCGCCGCGTCGAGGCGGCGCCGCCGGAGGACCGCGTCCAGGTCCGCTCGCCGGCCGACGTGGCGGCGGCCTACGGACCGCGCCTCCGCGACCTCCCGCGCGAGGTGTTCGTGGTGCTCCACCTCAATACGGCCAACGTGGTGACGGCCGAGTACACGCTGACGACGGGCGGCCTGGCGGCGTCCATCGTCGAGCCGCGGCAGGTGTTCGAGCGGGCGATCCTGGAGCACGCGGCGTCGGTGGTGTGCCTCCACAACCACCCCTCCGGCAACCCGGAGCCGAGCCGCGAGGACATCGCCATCACAACGCAGCTCTGCGAGGCCGGACGCGTGCTCGGCATCCCGGTCCACGACCACGTCATCATCGCGGGGCGGGGCTACACGTCGCTCGCCGAGCGGGGGCTGATGTAGCGGGCGCCTGCAGGCTGTCCGGAGCTACGTTTGGGCACCCAGTCGCCTCGCCCATGGCCGTCGTCGCCGCGCCCGCCCGTCCCGTCCTCCCCACCGCGCCCGCCGAGGTGCCCCGGCCCGCCCGCCTCGTCTCGCTCGACGTGTTCCGCGGGCTGACGATCATGGGGATGATCCTCGTCAACAACCCGGGGACGTGGAGCGCCATCTATCCGCCGCTGGAGCACGCCGCCTGGCACGGCTGGACGCCGACAGACCTCGTCTTCCCGTTCTTCCTGTTCATCGTCGGCGTGGCGATCCCGCTGGCGTTCACGAAGCGCCTGGAGCGCGGAGACGACCGGGCGGACCTGCTGAAGAAGACGGCCGTGCGGGCGGCCCAGCTGTTCGCCATCGGGATCGGGCTGGGGCTCTTCTCGCGCGTGTGGCGGGCCTTCGAGGGCGCCGGGTTCACGCTGAGCGACCTCCGCATCCTGGGCGTCCTCCAGCGGATCGCGATCTGCTACCTCGCCGCGTCGTTGCTCTTCCTCTACACGAGCGCGCGGACGCAGCTGATCGTCGGCGCGGGGATCCTCGTGGCCTACTGGGCGGCGCTCGCGCTCATCCCCGTTCCCGGCGTCGGCGCGGGGCATCTCGACGTGGCGGCCGAGACGCTGCCGGCCTACGTCGACCGGCTGATCCTCACCGGCCCGCACCTCTGGGCGGGGGCGGACCACCAGTGGGACCCGGAGGGCCTCCTGAGCACGCTCCCGGCCATCGTGACGGCGCTGCTGGGGATCGCCGCGGGTCGGCTGGTGATGCGCAAGGACGTGGCGCCGGTCGAGACGGCGGCGCGGCTGCTGGTCGTCGGCCTCGTGCTGGCGGCGGCCGGCGGCGTGTGGGGCTGGTTCTTCCCGGTCAACAAGTCGCTGTGGACGAGCTCCTACGTCCTGCTGACGGGCGGCTTCGCGTTCAGCGTCCTCGGCGCGTGCTACTGGGCGGCGGACGTGCAGGGCTGGCGGGGGTGGACCAAGCCGTTCGTCGTCTACGGCGTCAACGCGCTGCTCGTGTTCGTCGGGAGCAGCCTGCTGGCGCAGACGCTGGCGCGGATCCACGTGGGCGAGACCTCGCTCCAGGCGTGGCTGTTCGAGACCGTCTTCGCGCCGCTGGGGCCGCCCCGGTTCGCGTCGCTCCTGTTCGCGCTCGTCTGGATCGGCGGCTGGTACCTCGTGCTGCGCGCGCTCTACACGCGCGGCATCATCTGGAAGGTGTAGCTGCTGGCGGTGCGCGCCGTCCGGCGGAAGCGGTTTCCCCTGGCTTCTCGTTCACGGTACCTTCGAGGCCGAACCTCCCCCGCCGCGCATGCAGATCATCGAGCCGACCGAGACCTACGACGTGTGCATCGTCGGTTCCGGGGCGGGGGGCAGCATGGCGGCCTACGTCCTGACGCAGGCCGGCGCCAAGGTGCTGATGCTGGAGGCCGGCGGCGACTGGCGCGTCGAGGACGGCGACATGCTGACGTGGAGCTACCAGTCGCCCCGGCGTGGCGCGGCCATCAAGAAGCGGCACTTCGGCGAGTTCGACGCCTGCGACGGCGGCTGGAGCCTGGAGGGCGAGCCGTACTCGTCCGCCGAAGGCACGCGCTGGGCGTGGTGGCGCGCGCGGATGCTGGGCGGCCGGACGAACCACTGGGGCCGCATCTCGCTCCGCTTCGGCCCGGACGATTTCAAGGGCAAGAGCCTCGACGGCTACGGCGAGGACTGGCCGATCACCTACGACGACGTCGCGCCGTACTACGACAAGGTGGACGACCTCGTCGGCATCTTCGGCTCGCGCGACGGGTTCTACAACGAGCCCGACGGGCGCTTCCTGCCGCCGCCCGAGCCGCGGTGCTACGAGAAGCGCGTCATGTCGGGCGCCGAGAAGATCGGGATCCCCGTCCTCTCGTCGCGCCTCTCGATCCTGACGCAGGCCAAGGGCGACCGCGCGGCGTGCCACTACTGCGGGCAGTGCAACCGGGGCTGCGCCGTCGGCGCCAACTTCTCGGCGGAGCGGGTGCTGCTGCGGCCGGCGCAGGCGACGGGCAACCTCACGCTGGTCACGAACGCGATGGCCCGCGAGGTGCTGACCGACGCCGAGGGCCGCGCGACCGGCGTCTCGTACGTCGACACGCAGACGCTGGAGGAGCAGCAGGTGCGGGCCAAGATCGTGGTGGTGGCGGCGAGCGCGTGCGAGTCGGCGCGGCTGCTGCTGAACTCGAAGTCCGACCGGCACCCGAACGGGCTGGCGAACTCGTCGGACGTGGTCGGCAAGTACCTCATGGACACGGTCGGGGCCTCGGCGAGCGCGTTCGTGCCGGCGCTGGCGGGGCAGCCGACGCACAACTGCGACGGCGTCGGCGGGATGCACATCTACATCCCGTGGTGGCTCCACGACCAGCACGCGTCGCTGGGCTTTCCGCGCGGGTACCACCTGGAGACGTGGGGCGGGCGCGACATGCCGGGCTACGGCTTCATGGGCGGCATCCAGGGGTCCAACGGGACGCTGGCGGGCGAGCGCCCGCGCGGCGGCGGCGGCTACGGCGCCGGCCTCAAGGACGACTACCGCCAGCTCTACGCGGCGCGCGTCGGCTTCAGCGGGCGGGGCGAGATGATCGCGCGCGAGACCAACTTTTGCGAGATCGACGAGAGCGCGGTCGACAAGTACGGCATCCCGACGCTGCGCTTCAACGTGACGTGGAGCGACGCCGAGATCCAGCAGGCCCGCCACATGCAGATGGCGATGCGCGAGATCCTGGAGTCCATCGGCGGCGAGATCGACCCGATGCCGACGGAGGAGAACAGCTACGGCATCTCGGCGCCGGGCGAGATCATCCACGAGGCCGGCTGCGTGCGCATGGGCGCCGACCCGGCGACCTCGGCGCTCAACGCCTTCAACCAGGCCCACGACGCGGACAACCTGTTCGTCGTCGACGCGGCCCCGTTCGTCTCGCAGCCGCACAAGAACACGACGTGGACCATCCTCGCGCTGGCGTGGCGCGCGGCCGAGTACATCGTCGACCAGCGCCGCCAGTTC
>CAYPVZ010000383.1:0-3890 GCA_964414235.1 uncultured Rhodothermales bacterium
GACCTGTCCGACCAGTTCGCCTGATCCACCCACCCCCATCACGCAGCCGGCGCCCGGCGGGGATCATCCGCCCGCCTCGGGGTTCCGACGGGGCCACCGAGGCGGGCGGGGCCGCTACAGGCGGACGGCCTCGACGCGCCGGTTGGTCTGGCGGCCGGCCGCCGTCGCGTTGTCGGCGACGGGCTGGGCGTCGCCGAGGCCGGCGGCTTCGAGTCGGCCCGCGTCGACGCCGCGGCCGACGAGCCAGGCCACGACGGCCTCGGCGCGCTGCTGGCTCAGGCGGAGGTTGGCGTCGGCCGCGCCCGTGTCGTCGGTGTGGCCCTCGATGCGGAGGCGGAGGTCGGCGTGGCGGGTGAGCGCCAGCTCCAGGTCGAGGAGCGTCGGCGTGGACTCGGGGCGGAGCCGCGCGCTGGCGGTGTCGAAGAGGAGCCCGCCGAGGGCCAGCCGGCCGTCGGCCTGGAGCCGGTCGTAGAGGATCTCGCGCCCGCCGGCCGCGACCCGCAGGTTGTCGACGAGCAGCGTCGTCTCGTTCTCCGGCGCGTAGCCGTCGTCGGCGATAAAGACGAGCCGGTCGGTCCGGTTCAGGACCGCGTTCGGGATGTTGACGACGCGCGTCTCGTCGAGGTAGACCTTGACGTAGCGCCCGTCCACGGCGATCCGGACCGGCACGTAGCGCTCGTTCAGCGGCGCGTAGCGCTCGGCCTCGGCGGTGCCGCTCGGGCTGCCGCCGGGCGCCAGGAAGCCGGGCCGCGAGAAGTAACCGCCGCCGACCTGCACGCGCGTCGCGCCCTCCCACGCCGCCGACGTCCCGCAGGCCGTATCCTGACGGTTTTCGAGCGGCTGCGTCAGCACGCACAGGCTCATGTGGTAGGGCACGAACGCGTCGAACTCGACCGTGAAGCGCTCGGGCATGGTCTCGCCGAGGACGACTTCGAAGGCGCTGCCCTCGGTCAGCCGGAGCGCCTGCCCGCCGCCCTCGGCCACCACCTCCATCGTGCCGCGCACGAACTCGACCGAGCCCGGCACATTCCCGACGTACGTGTCCTCGAAGTCGTCGAAGAAGAGGACGCGGTCGCCCGGGACGAAGTCGTAGTTGGCCCAGGCGCCCTCGCCCGGCCGGGCCGAGGTGCCCGACGCCGCGCCCGAGGCGGACCGACCCGGCGCGCGGACCACGGCGTCCTCGGCGTTGGCCTCGGTCACGGGCCGGCCGCTCCGGTCGACGGGCGTCCCGTCGGCGTCGGTCAGCACGACGTCCTCGCCGGCCTCGGTGGCGGCCCGGATGCAGGCGTCGTCGGTGAAGACGCACCGGGCGGCGTCTTCACCGGCATCGAAGAGGGCGTCGACGGCGGCCTCGGCGGCACGTTCGGCGCGTCGGTCGACGGCGTTCTCGATGCCGCGCCGGGCGGCGTCGCGGGCGCGGCGCCAGATCTGGGCGTCGGCGGTCTGGGCGGTGAGAAGGACGACGAGCGCGACGAGAAGACGGTGCATGGTGAGAGGGGGGAAGTCCTCCATATCACGCAGGGCAGGCCGAGGAGGGATCAGCGCGGCGTAGCCTTGCGGCACGGCCGGTGCTCCTCGCACGTTGAGGCCGCCTCTCCCCCCGACGCCATGATCGCCCGTCTCACGCTCCTCGCCCTGCTGGCCTTCTCCGCCTCGGTCGCCAGCTCGGCCGCGTCGACGCCCGGCGTCCGGCTGGCGGCGGCCTCCGACCTGTACCGTGGCGTCGCCGCGCGCGGCGGGTGGGGGACGATCCCCGAGGGGCCGCTCGTCCGCCCCGGCGAGACCGACGCCGCCCAGGTCGAGGCGCTCCGCCGCCGGCTCGACGCTGAGCGCGCGCTCGGTGCCGCCACCCGCACCGGCGCCACGCTCGACGCCGCCCTCGCCGAGGCTCTCCGCCGTGCCCAGGAGCGCTACGGCCTGTCCTCGGACGGCATCATCGGCCCCAAGACGCGCGCCGTGCTGAACGTGCCGGCCGCCGAGCGCGCCCGCCAGGTCGACGCGGCTCGCGACCAGATCACCGCGCTGGCGCTCCCCGTCGACGCGCCGCGCTGGGTGCTCGTCAACGTGCCCGAGTACCGCGTGCGCGGGTTCGAGGGCGGGCGCGAGGCGATCGCGATGAAGGTCGTCGTCGGGCAGGACGCCGACGGCTGGCGGACGCCGCGCTTCGCGGACGAGATCGAGTACCTCGTCTTCCGACCGTTCTGGAACGTTCCGACGTCCATCGCGCTGGCCGAGCTGGTGCCCCTCGGGGCCGAGCGGCTGGCGGCCGACGGCTTCGAACTGGTCCGCCAGTTCTCCCCGGACGCCGAGGTTGAGCCGATGACCGCCGAGAACCTCGCGCAGGTCGCCGCCGGCCACCTCCTGATCCGTCAGGGCGCGGGGCCGGCGAACGCGCTCGGGCTCCTCAAGGTGATGTTCCCCAACGGTCAGAACATCTACCTCCACGACACGCCGGCCAAGAGCTACTTCGCCCGCGACGAGCGTGCGCTCAGCCACGGGTGCGTTCGCCTCGAACGGCCGGCCGCGATGGGCGCGTGGCTGCTCGGGCCGCAGGGCTGGGACGAGCCGGCGGTCGCACAGGCGATGGCCGAGGGCAGCTACCGGCAGGTGGATCTGGAGCGCCGCGTGCCGATCATCCTGGCCTACCTCCCGGCCTGGGCCGGCGACGACGGCGCCGTCTGGTTCGCCTCCGACCCATACGGGCTCGCCGGCTGATCCCGCCTCGGCACCGAGGTGGGCAGGGGCGGCCATGACGGTCCGGGTGGTCTGTTGCCGTAAGGCAGGGGGAACCCGGTACGTCGTCCATGCCCCTCGCCCTCGCCGCGCTTCTGGCATTCGCGGCCCCGCCTGCACCTCCTCTCGCACCGTCCGACACGGCCGCTGCCGTCCGCTGGACGCGCGCCGCCCTCGCCCTCTGGGACGCCGCCGACGCCGACCGCCAGCGCGGCCTCGACGCCGACCTGCCGGCCCCGCTCGTCCTCACGACGGCCCTCTCGCTCGCCCAGAACGACGCCGCGCCCGATCCGGCCGCCGTCGCGTCGGCCTCGGCCACGGTCCTCGCCGGCTTGTTTCCGGACCGCGCCGAGGCCGTCGCCCTCTGCCTCGGCACCGACCTGGACCGCCTCGCGCCGGATACGCTCGGCGCCGCTCGGGGGCGTGAGGCTGGCGCTCGTCGGCTGGTGCAGCTCGCAGGCCTCGCCGGCGCCGCGCCCGTCGCGCTTCGAGCGGGTGATGGGCTCTGGGTGCCCATGCCCGGCACCACACCCGCTGGCATCGAGATCCCGTCGTTCCCGCTCCTCGTCCTCGACTCGGCCGCCGTGCTCCGACCGCCGCCGCCGCCCGCGCTCGGGAGCGCCGCGTTCGAAGCCGCGCTCGACACGGTCCGCCAGGCCGCGCGCTCGCGGACAGCGGCCCAGCGCCGCGCCGCCCGCCGCTGGGCTCGCCGGAGCGCCTACCTCGAATGGGCTGGCATCGCCGCAGACCTTCTCGCCCGGCACAGCGCCAGCGAAGCGGACGCCGCTCGTGCCCTCGCCGTCCTCCACGCCGCGCTCTACGACGCGACGGTCGCATGCTTCGAGGCCAAGTATCACTACCTCGTCCCGCGTCCGTCGCACCGCGACTCGACCATCGAGCGGCCGTTTATCGTCGATCTCCCCAACTTCCCGGCGTACCCGGCCGGGCACGGGTGCTCGGCGGGCGTGGCCGAGACGGTCCTCGTGTGGGCCGTGCCGGAGGAGGCCGCGTTCGTCCGCGCCGAGGCGGACGAGATGGCGGAGTCGCGGCTGTGGGCCGGCGTCCACTACCCGTTCGACAACCGGGCCGGCGTCGCGCTCGGCCGGGCCGTGGCCGAGCGCGTCATCGCGCGGGCCGACACGCTCGCGGATCGGTAG
>CAYPVZ010000384.1:0-3889 GCA_964414235.1 uncultured Rhodothermales bacterium
GTCGTCGGCCTCGACGGCGGTGATCGCGGCGGAGGGGTCCTGGTAGGCGCCCGAGAGGTCGGCGGCCTCGGCCGAGTCGCCCCAGCGGGTCCAGCGGCAGAGGCCGCGCGCGACGAGGGCGTCGGGGTCGGTCGGCGCGGCGGCGAGGCGCGCGTCGAGCTGGGCGAGCGCGGCGGTGGCGTCGCCCTCGACGCACGTCTGGTAGGCTTGCCCGACCGTCAGGGCCTCGCCCGTCGGTCTCTCGTCGGCGGCCGCGCCGGCCGGCGCGAGGCGGCACGCGCCGAGGAGCACCGCCAGCGCGAGGGCGCCTCCCCCCCACCGTCCGTGGCCGTTGTGCCGGCTGGGGGGGGCGTCCACTAGAGCGAGGCGGGGTCGACTTCGACAAGCCGGCCGCGGACGAGCGCGAGGGTCCGTGCAGGGAAGGCCTTGACGAGGCGGTAGTCGTGGGTGGCCATGAGCAGCGCCGTGCCCTGGCGGTTGACCTTGAGGAGCAGCTTCTGGATCTCGTCGGCGACGCGCGGGTCGAGGTTGCCCGTCGGCTCGTCGGCGAGGAGCAGGCGGGGGTGGTTGACGAGCGCGCGCGCGATGCAGGCGCGCTGCTGCTCGCCGCCGGAGAGCTCGCTCGGCCGCGCCTTCGACCGGTGCTGGAGGCCGACCTCGTAGAGCGCCTGCATGGCGCGCTCCTTGACCTGCTTGCCGCGCACGCCGGTGGCGTAGAGCGCGAAGGCGACGTTCTCGTAGGCGCTGCGGTCCGGGAGCAGCTGGAAGTCCTGGAACACGATGCCGAGCATCCGCCGGAGCATCGGGATGTCCTGCGCCTTGACGGCGTCGGACTGGAAGGGGCCGACGCGGACGAGCCCGTACTCGGGCTTGACGTCCATGTAGAGCAGCTTCAGGAGCGTCGACTTGCCGCTGCCGGTGGGCCCGATGAGGTAGACCATCTCGCCGCGCTTGAGCGTCAGGTTGAGGTCCGAGGCGACGTCGACGCGGGCGCCGGAGGGGTCGACGTAGCTGGCGGCGACGTTCTGGAGCTCGACGAGCGGACGCTCCCCGACCGTCGCCGTGGGCGACGCCAGCGTGTCCGAGATGCGTTCGACGACGGGGTCCACAGCGGTGCGAGGCGAGGCGCGCAAGCTACACCGGGCGGTCCGCGTCGTGGGGCCGGCGAAGCACCCAGTGGACGCGCTCGGCGGTCTCGTCGGCGGGCTCGGTGCCGAAGCCGTCGTAGGCCGCGACGACCTCCAGGCCGGCGGCCTCGATGAGCGGGCGGACCTCGTCCATGGTGTAGGCCCGCTGGAGGTGCGTCTCGGTCCACTGGCGGCCCGCGCCGTCCTCCATGCGGAAGGTGGTCGTGTGGAGGCGGCCCTCGGGGTCGTAGCGGCTGGTGCGGACGTAGGCGAAGGCGGCCGTCTCGCCCTCGTCGTCGAAGCCGTCCTCGTGGTTGAGCGAGTTGGCGGGCGTGGACTGGTCGACGATGGCCAGCCCGCCGGGCACGAGCGCGTCGCGGACGTGGCGGAGCAGCGCCGCGACGTCGTCGGTGTCCAGGAGGTAGTTCAGGCCGTCGTAGAGGAGCACCACGAGGTCGGCCGGGGGGCCGGGCACGGGCTCGCGGAAGTCGGCGCGGGCGACGGCGATGGGGCGGCCGGACTGGCGGACCGTCTCGCGGGCGACCGCCAGCATGGCCTCGGCGCCGTCGAAGGCGCGGTAGGCGTAGCCGTCGGGCTCGGGCCCGTAGGGCTGGAAGGCGACGGCGAAGGCGCCCGTGCCGCACCCCAGCTCGGCGACGGAGGCGGCCTCGGGGTGGTGCCGGCGCACGAGGCCCTGGACGTAGGCGGCCCACATGGGGTAGTCGACGTGGGCCATGACGGCGTCGTAGCCGGCGGCGAGGGCGGAGTACGGATCGGCCACGGGGAGCGGGGGCTGCGGGCGGGTAAGGTGCCGCTGGCGGGCGCGCGCCGCCAGTGGCGCGGGCGAATCCTGCGGGCCTCCATCCGCGCGCGGGCTCCCCGGGCGGTCGACGCGCTCCCTGGCCGGTTGAAGGGATCACCTGGCCGATTGAAGCGCTCCCTGGCTCATTGAAGGGCTCCCTGGCTCGTTGAAGGGGTCCTCTGGCCAGTGGAAGGGGTCCTCTGGCCGGTTGAAGGGGTGCTCTCACCAGTTGAAGCGCTCCCTGGCCCGTTGAAGGGGTCCGCCGACCTGTTGAACGGCGTCCCTCGCCGCTTGCAGGGCCTCCAGGGCTGCACGCAGGGGCGTCGCCGGCGCCCGGATGCCGTGGCTAGGCCCCGGTCGCGGCCCGATCCGCGTGGTCCGTCGTCTGCCCTCTCCGCTCGGCCATCTGCTCCGCCAGCCGGAGGGCGGCGAGCATCGAGGAGGGGTCGGCGACGCCCTGGCCGGCGACGTCGAAGGCGGTGCCGTGGTCGGGGCTGGTGCGGACGATGGGGAGGCCGAGGGTGACGTTGACGCCGGCGCCCTGGGCGAGCGCCTTGAAGGGGGCGAGGCCCTGGTCGTGGTACATGGCCACGACGGCGTCGTAGCGGCGCCAGGCGGCGCGGCCGAAGAAGGCGTCGGCGGGGAACGGGCCGTCGACGGCGCGGCCCTCGGCGCGGAGGGCGTCGAGGGCGGGGCCGAGGACGACGATCTCCTCGGTGCCGATGACGCCGCCGTCGCCCGCGTGCGGGTTGAGGCCGAGGACGGCGAGGCGGGGCGTGTCGATGGCGAGGTCGCGGCCGAGCGCGTCCGCCAGCGTGCGGCACGTCGTCTCGACGCGCTCGCGGGAGACGAGCCCGGCGACGGCGGCGACCGGCACGTGGATGGTGACGAGGCCGACGCGGAGCGGGCCCGCGTCGAGGTCGGCCGCGAGCACCATGACGACGCTGGACGCGCCGGTGCGCTGCTGCAAGAACTCGGTGTGGCCGGGGACGGTGTAGCCGGCCTTCTGGATGGCCTCCTTGGAGATCGGGGCGGTGACGACGCCGTCGACGGCGCCGCGGAGCGCGAGGTCGACGGCGAGGGCGACGGCGGCCATGGACTGGCGGCCGCCCTCGGCCGTCGTCCGGCCCCAGTCGTAGGGGCCGGCCGAGCCGGGCTCCGGGTCGAGCACGGCGAGCGCGCCCTCGGCGCGGGCCTCCGGCGACGTCACCTCGACGACCGGCCCGAGGCCGAGCGCCTCGGCCTGTGCCGCCAGCCCGGCCGCGCTGCCGATGGCGAGGAGGTCGGCGCCCGACTGGCGGGCGGCGCGGAGCGTGACCTCGGGCCCGATGCCGTTCGGGTCGCCGATGCTGACGGCGAGACGCGCCATCACTCGGGGACCGACGTGGCGGAATCGGCCGGGATCGTGTCGGTCGGCGTCTCCATGGCGGACGTCGGCGCCTCGGCGGGCGTCGTCACGCCGGGGTTCGAGGTGCCGGCGGCGTGCTCGTCGGTGGAGCACGCGGCGAGGGCGAGGAGGAGCACGAGGGGGGCGAGGCGCATGGCGGCCGGGAGTGGGGTGGGCGTGCTACGCGACGCCGTCGGTCGCGGTCCGGCCGGCGGCCTCGTCCGCCAGCAGGTCGAGGAGCAGGCGCACGCCGAAGCCGGAGGCGCCCTTGGGGCGGTAGCCGTAGGGCGCGTCGAGGAACGCCGGGCGGGCGACGTCGAGGTGGGCCCACGGATAGGCGGGCGCGCGGTCGTCGCCCTCGCCGTCCTGCGTGAAGTGCTCCAGGAAGGCCGCCGCCGTGATGACGCCGGCCATCCGGCCGCCGACGTTCGAGAGGTCGGCCGTGTCGCTCTTGAGCTGGTCGCGGTAGTGCGGGTAGAGCGGGAGCGGCCACGCGAGGTCGCCCGTGGCCTCGCCGGCCTGGTGGACGCGCTCGGCGAGGGCGCGGTCCTCGGGCCGGGCGAGGACACCGGC
>CAYPVZ010000385.1:0-3886 GCA_964414235.1 uncultured Rhodothermales bacterium
AGCGTCCGCGCCAAGGCGGAGCAGGGGCGACGGCTCGCCGACGCCGAGGAGCGCCTCACGAAGGGGGCCCCGGAGGACGTTTCGAGGGCCGAGGCCGCGCTCCGCAGCCGCCTCGAAGACGCCGACGCCGTCCGCCGCGTCGAGCCGTTCGGGGACCTCCTCTTCGGCGTCTTCCTCGACCTCCGGCCCAAGGGGACGGCCGCCTGGTGCGACCTGCTCGCCTCGGGCGATCCGCCGCTCTTCATCGGCGCCGTGGCGCCGGCTGCGGGAGACCCCAACGACATCCGCGACGCCGCCGCCAGCGCGCTCCGCGACGCCTACGACCAGCGCCGCACGTCCGTCGTGGAGGTATAAGCGGCGCCCGTGTGGGCGGCGCGTGGACGGAGGGTGACGTGTGGGTGAAAGGCGGTTCCGGGCCGCCTCCGCGCTGGCGGATGGCCGCCGCCAGCGGCACCTTCCGGTCTCCCGCGCCCCCTGCCTCCGATGGTCGTCCTCGTCGTCAACGCCGGCTCGTCGTCGCTCAAGGTGGACCTGATCCAGGCCGGCACGGGCGCCGTGCTGGCGGCCGGCCAGGTCGAGCGCATCGGGGCCGTCTCGTCGCTCGCCTCGTTCCACGTCGGCGACGCCCGGCCCGACCGCGTCTCGCTCAAGGCGCCCGACCACGGGGCGGCGCTCCAGCACCTGCTCGGCCAGATGCACGAGGCCGGCGAGGGGCTTCCCGAGATCGAGGCCGTCGGTCACCGCGTGGTCCACGGCGGCGAGCGGTTCGCCGGCTCCGCTCTCATCGACGGCGAAGTCGCCGACGCCATCCGCGACGCGTTCGACCTCGCGCCGCTCCACAACCCGGCCAACCTCCAGGGCATCCGGGCGGCCCAGAAGGCGTTCCCCGACGTGCCCCAAGTCGCCGTCTTCGACACGGCGTTCCACCAGACGATCCCGCCGGAGGCCTACCTCTACGCGCTCCCCAACCGGCTCTACCGGCGCCACAAGATCCGCCGCTACGGCTTTCACGGGACGAGCCACTACTACGTGAGCCGGCGGCTCTACGAGCTGGCGGGCCTGGAGCTCGGCCAGTCGCGCGTGGTGACGATCCACCTCGGCAACGGGTGCTCGATGGCCGCCATCCGCGACGGCAAGAGCGTCGACACGTCGATGGGGATGACGCCGCTGGAGGGGCTCGTGATGGGGACGCGCTCGGGCGATCTCGACCCGTCCATCGTGTTCGAGATCGCCGAGAAGGAGGACGTCCCGCTGGCCGAAGTCCATACGCTGCTCAACCGGTACTCGGGCCTGCTCGGGATGAGCGGCTACGCGGCCGACATGCGCGACCTGCTGGCGGAGGCCGCCGACGGCGACGTCCGCTGCCAGCAGGCCATCGACGTGTTCTGCTACCGCGTCAAGAGCTACCTCGGCCGCTACCTCGCCGTGCTCGGCGGGATCGACGCCGTCGCCTTCACGGCCGGCATCGGGACGTACGCCGATCCGGTCCGCGCGCAGGTGCTGGCCGGGCTGGAGGCGCTCGGCATCACGCTCGACGCGCAAGCGAACGCCGCCGCCAACGGCCGTGAGGCGCCCATCACGACGGCCGACAGCCGGATCCCGGTCTGGGTGGTCCCGACCAACGAGGAGCTGGTGATCGCGCAGGACACGCAGAAGCTGGCGCTCGCCGCCCGCCAGTCGCCATTCGTGTAGGCCTGTGCGGGCGCCGCCAGTGGCTGACGGACGCCACAGACGACGCCTCGGTCTCGGGCGTTGGGGAGCTTTCGGGGCGCTCCGCCGTCCATTGACCTGATCCCATCGGCAGACCTATCCTGCCCCTTCGCCCTCGCCGCTCCCATGCGCACGCTCGCCCTCGCTGCCCTGCTCGTCCTCGCTGTTCCTGCCCGCGCCCAGCGCGCGGCCGATGTGCCCGGGCGCCCCGCCCCGGTGGCTCTCTCCGAGACGCCCGGCGGGCTCAGCCTCGGCCAGCTGTTCAACAGCGAGACGCTCAAGTTCAGCCAGTCCTACGAGGCGTCGTACAGCTCGGGAGGCTACGGCTCCATCGGGCTCGGCGTCTACACGGCCTCGATGCGGTGGCAGCCGACGGCCCGGCTGGCGGGGCGCGTGGACGTGGGCGTGATGCACAGCCCGCTCGGCTCGTCGGCGCTCCAGAGCAGCCTCGGGCTGGAGGACGGGCAGCCGCGCGTGTTCCTCCGCAACGCGGAGCTGGCCTACCGACCGACTGAGAACAGCCTGATTCACCTCAGCGTGTCGCAGAGCCCGTACGGGGCCTACGCTTCGCCGTACGGATACTCGCCCTACGGGCTCTCGGCGTACGGCGCCTCGCGCTACAGCGCGCGCCTCAGCTCGTCCACCGACGACCTGTTCTTCCGCGACGGCCAGTAGGCGTGTGGCCGAGTCCGGGTGGAGCGACGGCCTTCTCAACGCCGGCCTGGCGGTCGTCGTGCTGGTCGTGGGCGTCCTCGCGTACGGCCTGGTGACGCGGGCCGTCCTGCCCCGGACGGCGGAGGCCGAGGCGTCCCGAATCGCCGTGGAAGTCCTCAATGGGGCTGGCGTCGACGGGCTGGCGGCGCGCGCGACCGAGTATCTCCGTCGGCGCGGGTTCGACGTCGTCGAGATCGGCGACGCGGAGGCGCGGGACACAACGACGGTCCTCGTGCGTTCCGGCACGGCCCTCGACGCGCGCCACGTCGCCCAGGCCCTCGGCCTCGGCGCGGAGGCCGTCGTCACCGGCGGCCCCATCACTGACTATCGCCTCGATGTGACCGTCACCCTCGGCGCCGACTACGCCCGCCTCACTCCGTTCGACGACTGACTCCCTCCGTAATGCCTGCTTCCTCGTCCCCGACCAAACGTTCACCTCGCACGGGACCGACTCCTGGCCGCGAACTTGCCCGCATCGCCATCGATGCCGCCCTCGACAAGCGGGCCCAGGACGTGACGGTCATGGACCTGCGGGGCATCTCGGGTGAGGTCGACTACTTCGTGATCGCGACGGGCGAGTCTGACCTCCAGATCCGCGCCATCGTGGACGGCGTGGTCGACGCGATCCGCGAGCGCGCTGGCGAGCGGCCAGTCTCGCGCGAAGGCCAGCCCGGCACCAGCCGCTGGATCGTCCTCGACTACTTCGACCTCGTCGTGCACGTGTTCGACCGCGAGCTCCGGGCGCACTACGACCTCGAACGGCTCTGGGGCGATGCTCCGATGGAGACCGTCTCGGACGAGAAGCCAGAGGCCGACCTCCTCGCCTCGGGCACGCCCGCCGCCAGTCGCGAGGACGCCTGATGCGCGCACTCCTCACGGCCTCAGCCCTCGCGGGCCTGATCGGGCTCGCGGCCTGCAGCGTCGGTGGCGCGGCTACGTCGGGCGCTCCCGACCGCGACGGCTTCGGCTACCGCGTCGGAAGCGACCCGAGCCGCGAGACGGTCCTGCTCCAGCCCATCACCGACAGCACGCGCTACCTCGTTTTCCCAGCCGTCGTCGACTCGGTGGCGGTGCGGCCGGCGGGCCGGCCGGCGCCGGGCGATGCCGTCGCGGTCGAGGTCTTAGTCAAGGGCGCCCTGCCCGACGCCTGCGCCGAGTTGACCGACCTCACTCAGTCGCGTGCGAGCCACTTCGTAACCGTCGACCTGCTGATGCGTCAGCCGCGTGAGACGGTCTGTGCGACAGTCGTCCGCCCTTTCCGGTTCTACTTCATGCTGGATGGGGCGTACGAAGCCGGGAGCTACACGCTCCAGCTCAACGGTCGGGCGGTGCCGTTCCAGGTGCTCCCCGCCCGCGACCCCGAGGGGTGGCTCGATGCCGGCTGACGGAACCTCGGCGAACGCCGCCAGCGGCTGGCGGATCGCGGCGGTCGCGGCGGGTCTCGGCGCCGTCGGCGTGGCGC
>CAYPVZ010000386.1:0-3874 GCA_964414235.1 uncultured Rhodothermales bacterium
GGTGTAGAGGGTGGTCGCGGCCTCGATCAGCTCGGGGACGGACATGCGGGACCAGTTGGCCATGGCAGTAGGGGAATGAAGAACAGGATGCGGTCGGGTCCGTGCGCCACCGGGAGTGTAGGGACTGCACCTCAATCTTGAGCCGCCTGACCTCTCGTTTTTGCCCTGCGACCGGCTGTGCCTCTCCCCTGCGGCTCTGCGACGGCGTTGTGATCCGCTGCTCCGGGCCGCTGATCCACTGCGTCGGCCTCTTGATTCACTGCATCCGGCCGTTGATCGACTGCATCGGGCCGTTGATTCACTGCGGTTGCCTGTTGATCGACTGTGTCCGGCCCGTGATCGGGTGCGGCGGCGCGTTGATCGGGTGCGGCCGTGCGTCGATCGACTTCGGCGGACCGTTGATCGGGTGAGGCCGCCCGAGCGTCTCGCGCTGGCGGGGGGCGTCCGCCAGCGGGGCTAGATGGGGGCGGCCTCGACGTTGCCGCTGCGGGTCACCTCGCCCGCGTCCTCGGCGATGTCCCAGGGGCCGCGGGCGTTGTCCCAGAGGTGGTTGCGCTCGTAGGTCCCCTTGCCGCCGTCGTAGACCCAGATGCCCTCGTAGCCGTTCGCCGTGATCCGGTTGCCCCGGACGACGAGGTCCGCGCCGGTCTTCACCTCGAACCCGGCGTAGGCGTTGCCCGAGACCTCGTTGTCCTCATACGTCCCCCGACCATCGGTGTGGACGAGCACGCCGTTCTGCTTCCCATCGCGGATCCGGTTGCCCCGGACGATGGGGTCCGCCCCCTCACTCACCTCGAACCCGGAGTAGGCGTTGCCCGAGACCTCGTTGTCCTCATACGTCCCCCGGCCGTCGGTGTGGACGGACACGCCGCCCTGCTTCCCGTCGCGGATCCGGTTGCCACGGACGACGGGGTCCGCGCCGGTCTTCACCTCGAACCCGGCAAGGCCGTTGCCCGAGACCTCGTTGTCCTCGTACGTCCCTCGAGCGTCGGTGTGGACGTACACGCCGCTCTTCTTCCCGTCGCGGATCCGGTTGCCCCGAACGATGGGGTCTGCACCGTTCGCCACCTCGATGCAGGCGAGGCTCTCGCTCCGTACGTCGCAGTCCTCCAGGATGAGCCGGCCCTGGGGAATGGAGACGCCCACGGCGTCGTCGCCGCCGCGCTGGTGGAGGGTGAGGCCGCTCACACGGCCCATGGTCGTCTCGAAGCGGATGACGTTCTCGCCGGTCGCGGCGACGGTGATCTGGTCGCGGGGCCCGTCGCCGATGATCTCGAGCGGCTTGTCGAGGACGATGCCGCCCTCGTAGAGGCCGGGCCGGACGAGGAGGCGCGTGCCAGGCCTGGACGCGGCAACCGCCTCCGTCAGCTTCGTGAAGTCGCCGAGGCCCATCGCGTCCACGATGCACGTCGGGGGTTCGTTGCGCGCGGTCGGCGTCGTCGGTGCCGCAATCTCGACCGCGTGAGCCGACGACTCTGACTCGACGGGCCTCGCACGGCGCCGAGGGGGAGCGGGAGGGCTCTGGACCGAGGGGAGCGCGGCCTTGAGCTGGCGGGCCATCGTTTCGAGGCGCTTCCCGGCGGTCGCCGTGGTCAGCGGCTCGAAGCGGAGGTCCCGCCAGTCGGCGTACTGGCGGCGGGCGATCTCGGCGGCGATGGCGTCGGCGTCGCGGGTGGCCTCATCGTTGATCTCGTCGGCGTCGATGAAGTAGATCGGCAGGATGAGGTCGCCGCGGCCGAGCTTCTGCTCGCGGGCGCGGAACTGCTCGAACTCGTCGCGGCAGGCGGCGCTCTGGAAGAAGCTGGGCGTGACGACGGGGATGAGGAAGGCGACGGCGCCGAGGCTCTCGTCGATCCACTGCTTCCAGACGTTGCCCCAGGCGATGTCCTGCCGGTCCTGGAGGATGCGGACCTCGCGGCCGGTGACGGCACGGATCTCGCCTTCGAGGCGCTGGCGGAGGGTGGAGATGCGCCCGTCGTTGTGCTGGTCGTCGAAACGGACGTAGGAGAGAAAGGCGACGGGGTCGGCGGACATGGGGCGCGGGCTCGGGCGGAGCAAATATCGCGCACGATCTGGGCCAGAGGCAGGCCCCCCGTTCCCGCAGGGGATGCGTGCGTGCGCCAACATGCCCCGCTGGCGATGGGCGTCGCCAGCGGGGCGGTGGAATCCCGGACGGCGCGCGACCGTCCTACGGGCCTCTCCCCCGCCGCCGATGATCGTCCACGCCCCCCACGCCCCCGCCGCCGACCGCTACGACGCCATGGAGTACGTCCGCTGCGGGCGGTCCGGGCTGAAGCTGCCCGCCGTCTCGCTCGGCCTCTGGCACAACTTCGGGAGCGTCGACCCCTACGAGAACGGCCGGGCGATGGTGCTGCGGGCATTCGACCTGGGCATCACGCACTTCGACCTGGCCAACAACTACGGCCCGGCGCCGGGCTCGGCCGAAGAGACGTTCGGGCGGATCCTGGCGGCCGACCTGGCGGGCTACCGCGACGAGCTGGTGATCTCGACGAAGGCCGGCTACACGATGTGGCCCGGGCCGTACGGCGACCACGGCTCGCGGAAGTACCTCCTGGCCAGCCTCGACCAGAGCCTGGAGCGGCTGGGGCTCGAGTACGTCGACGTCTTCTACAGCCACCGCTACGACCCGGAGACGCCGCTGGAGGAGACGATGGGCGCGCTGGCGCACGCGGTGCATGCGGGCAAGGCGCTCTACGCGGGCGTCTCGAACTACCCGCCGGAGCCAACGCGGGAGGCGGCGCGGCTGCTGGAGGAGTTGGGCGCGCCGCTGCTGATCCACCAGCCGAAGTACTCGATGTTCGTGCGCGACCCCGAGGGCGGGCTGTTCGACGCGCTGAACGAAGTCGGCGCCGGGTCCATCGTGTTCTCTCCGCTGGCGCAGGGCCTGCTGACGGACAAGTACCTCGACGGCATCCCCGAGGACTCACGCGCAGCCAAGGCGACGGGCTTCCTCCACAAGGAGCAGGTGACCGACGCCGTGGTCAAGACGGTCCGCCAGCTGCGCGAGATCGCGCGCGCGCGCGGCCAGTCGATGGCGCAGCTGGCGCTGACGTGGGCGCGGCGGCGGCCCGAGGTGACGTCGGTGCTGATCGGGGCGAGCCGGGTCGGGCAGATCGAGGAGGCCGTGGCGATCCTCGACCAGCCGGCGCTCTCGGAGGACGAGGCGGCGCGGATCGACGCGATCCTGAGCTAGCCGAAGAGGGCCACGAGGGCGGCGCCGACGGTGACGAGCGCGCCGCCCGCCAGCCGCTGGCCCGGGGAGGTCCGCTGGCCGAGCAGGAGCAGGCCGGCGGTGACCGAGAGCAGGATGCTGGTCGAGCCGAGCGCGATGACGTAGCCGGCGGGCGCCCGGGCGAGGGCGACCTGAAGGCCGATCTGCTGGACGGCGTAGAGGACGCTGCTGGCGGCGATCCACCGGCCCCAGCGCGCCCCGCGGCCGGGGGCCTCGGTGCCGCGCGGGAGGACGGGGGCGGCGAGGGCCAGGGCCGCCGCCGAGCCGAGCGCGAGCGTCACGGCCCAGGGCAGGGCTCCAGAGGCCTCGATGCCCACCTTGTGGCCGACCGTGGTGACGCTCCAGGCGAGGCTGGAGAGGCCGGCCCAGCGGCCGGCGGGCGACGTAAGGGCGCGGAACGGGGCGAGCACGTCGCCGGAGCCGTCGAGGCCGATGGCGTAGACGCCGGCCGCGACGAGGGCGACGCCGCCGAGCGCCGGCGCGGTCGGCCACTCGCCGAGCGCGAGGGCGGCGCCGACGGTGACAGTCACCGGGAGCAGCCCGTAGAGCGGCTGGACGAGCGAGAGCTCGCCCTCGCGGAGCGCCCGCGAGAAGGCGACGGTCCCGACGACCTCCAGGGGG
>CAYPVZ010000387.1:0-3869 GCA_964414235.1 uncultured Rhodothermales bacterium
GTTCTACGGTGCCCCGACGCTCCGCCAGTTGCTCCCGCCAGCCGCCGAGCGCGGCGGCGCGCTGCCCGGCGAGCAAACCATGGACTGGACGCTGCCGGCCGTCGCCATCGAGGACGCCCCGCGCTTCGGCTGGCGCGGCCTCCACCTCGATGTCGCCCGCCACTTCATGCCGGTCGAGTTCGTCAAGCGGCACCTCGACGAGATGGCGCGCTTCAAGTTCAACCGGTTCCACTGGCACCTGACTGACGACCAGGGCTGGCGCATCGAGATCCTGCGCTACCCGCGCCTCACCGAGGTCGGCGCGTGGCGCGCGGGGACGCTCCTGGGCACGCCGCGCAACGTGCCGGCGCAGACGGACACGGTCCGCACGGGCGGCTTTTACACGCAGGCCGAGGTCCGCGAAGTCGTCGCGTACGCGGCGGCGCGGCACATCACGGTCGTGCCCGAGATCGAGTTGCCCGGCCACGCCGTCGCCGCGCTGGCGGCCTACCCGGAGCTGGCCTGCACCGACGGCCCGTTCGAGGTCGCGACCGGCTGGGGCGTGTTCGAGGACGTGTACTGCCCGACCGAGACCACCTTCGCGTTCCTCGAAGGCGTGCTCACCGAGGTCATCGACCTGTTTCCCGGGCCGTACGTCCACATCGGCGGCGACGAGGTGCCGAAGGCGGCGTGGGAGGCGAGCGCCGAGGCACAGGCCGTGATCCGCCGCGAGGGGCTGGCGGACGAGGCCGAGCTGCAGAGCTACGTCGTCCGCCGCGTCGAGCGGTTCTTGAACGCGCACGGCCGCCGGCTCGTCGGGTGGGACGAGATCGTCGAGGGCGGCCTCAGCCCGACGGCCACGCTGATGTACTGGCGGAGCTGGTCCGACAAACCCCTCCGCCATGCCGCCGCCCAGGGCAACGACGTCGTCATGACGCCGAACGGGACGCTCTACTTCGACGCCTACCAGGCCGACCCGGCGACGGAGCCGCTCGCCATCGGCGGGCTGACGACGCTGGACGAAGTCTACGCCTACGAGCCTGTGCCGGCGTTCTTCTCGGAGGCCGAGGCCGCCCACGTCCTCGGCGCCCAGGCGAACCTGTGGACGGAGTACCTGCCCACGCCACAGGCCGTCGAGTACATGGTCTGGCCCCGCGCGCTCGCGCTGGCGGAAGTCGTCTGGTCGCCGGCCGGCGCTCGCGACTGGGCGTCGTTCCGTCAGCGGCTGCCGGCCCAGATGGCGCGCCTGCGCGTGCGCGGCGTCCACGCCCGCCCGCTCGACGAGTAGCGCTCAGGCGACGCGGCCAGCGACGTCTCGGGCCACGTCGGCGGCGGTGGCGCCGGAGAGGAGGCGGAGCGAGGCCGGCTCGGCGCGGTCCATCAGGAGCTCCAGCGATAGGCTGACGAGTTCGCCCATCGTCAGGGCCGCGTCGAAGGCCGGCTCGCGGTAGTGCGCCGCCAGGCTGGCGCCGAGCGCGCGCACGTTGGCCTCGGGCGCGATGAGGTCCTCGCGCATGACCGCCATCAGCTCGTCGTAGCGCGCGTGCGTCACCCGGAGCCGGCCCGCCATCAGCGCCCGCTCCTCGCGCTGGTACTGGTCGACGGTCGTCTCGGTGAGGTGCTGGAGACCGAAGGCGATGACGGGGTTGTTGGGCGGGAAGAACTGCGGGAGGTAGACCTTGCGGCGGGCGTGGTGGCTCTGCTGGTCGAAGTCGATGGCCCGCATCCGGTAGTGGAGCTTCTCGAAGTCTGGCGTGATGTCGACGACCCAGTTGCCGGCGTGCATGTCGCCAAGCAGGCGGACGAAGCACCGCTCGTTGAACTTCACGAACTCCTTCGCCAGCCGGACCTGGTCGAACCGGTTGTCGGGCAGGTTCTCGCGGATGAACGCATCGCCCGGCAGCCCGATGATGTGCTCCTCGAGGATCGTCTGGTCGCGCAGCTCGGGCCCGTCCACGCGGGCCAGGAAGTTGATCGAGTTGGGCGACAGGATGTGCTCCAGCTCCAGCCCGTACACGCGGCTCGCGTCCGCGCGCTTGACGTAGAAGTAGTCGAAGTTCTCGTTCAGCCGGTTGACGATCCGGACGCGGAACGGGAGCGTGTTGCCGTAGAGGCAGAGGTCGATCCGGTCGATGTAGAGGTGCTCGACGGTGGACCGGTCGCCGGCGGACTTGAGGAGGGCGTACGTCGTGCGGAGCGCGTCGTGGATCTCGGCCTGCTCGGTGTGGCCGTAGTAGACCGTGCTCCAGAGCGTGTCGTCGCCGTGCTCGTCGTAAAGCGGCGTCTGGCCGACGTGCCGCGCGAGGTCGTCGTAGCTCACACCGCCGGACGCGAGCCGGTCGTAGGCGCGGAGGTAGTCGGCGAGGTGGTCGGAGACCGGGTAGGCCGGCTTCTTCTTCGAGATCAGGTTGCGGACGGGCTCCATCGGTCGGCGGGGGATGGGCCGTGAACGCGTCGCCGGTCGCCGGGTCCCGCTGGTGGCGCGCGTCGCCAGTGCGGCGGGTTGCGGGGCGCCGGAACGACTCTCCCTTGCATCGACCTCCGTAGTAGACTTCGCAATGGCTCTTCTGACGATGATGCCCGTTCGTCTCCTGGCCGTTCTCATGCTCGCCGGCATAGGCTGTGCGCGGATCCCGGAACCCGTCGTGGCCCCGGATGCGGCCCGGGTGCGGGCCATCCTGGCAGATCGCCTGGACACGCTCGTCGTGCGTCCGTCAGACGTGGCGCGACACGCCGACCCGGACGGCTGGCGGGCCATGGTCCGGTACCTGGACTCACTCCGGGCGATCGGATGGGAGGAGACCGACTGGTTTCGGGAGATCGAAAGGCGTGTGGTGGTGTCCGACCCCGACAGTCTGGAGCGGGCCTATCGCACTGGCGTTCGGGAGGCTGCTCGCGATCTCGAGCGGGGCCAGTTCCGCATCAAGCGGTACGGACTTCCCGCGCTCGTGACGGCAGATCGAGGATGCACGTGGTGGCGCGCCGACATGGTCGAGGAGGCCATCCTCCAGCGCGAGTTCGCGACCGCCGTGGATTGGGTCGCGGGGGATGCGCTGTCCTCGTATGCGCCCGTGGCCTACGCGGAGGGATACAACCGGGTCGCCGAGCCCGTCATCGCGGCCTACTGGGGCGTCGGCAGCGTGTGGGGACGGACCAGAGACCGGGTTTCGCTCTACATCCGACGCGAGGGCGCGCAGCACGAGGCCGACTGGAAGACGAGAAACGGCGGCCGAAGCCGCTGCTAGCGGCCGGTCTTCCCGCTGGCGACGCGCGCCGCCAGTAGGGCGCAGGGAACGACCTGACGAGGGGCGAACCGAGGTCTAGCTTCAGCGGCCACCGCGATGGGTTCGATATGCGCCGTCGGTCATTCCTGATGCACGGGGGACGAGGCCTCAGCCTTCTCGCCCTCGCCCTGCTGGCGGCCACGGCCGGCCGGGCGCAGAGCGCGTGCGCGGTGCCCGAGGAGCCGTCGGCCCTATCCCAGGTGACGGCGGGCACCTCGGAGCGAGGGGAGGGGCTCTTTTTCCAGATCGATCAGTCGGGGGCTTTCAATGCGACGGAGACCGTGAGGTCCCGGCGCGGCCTGATCTCCCGGTCGAGGGTCGGGCGTGAGGCGCTGGAGAAGGCCGCGGAGCGCGAGGGGCCCGCGCGGGAGATCTACCGCCTCGCCCGCGAGATCCTCTGCAGCGTTCGCTTCCCCGACGCCTCGACGGAATCCATCGGCGTGACGGCCGACGGGGTTCACATGGACGGCTGGATCCTGGTCGGCGACGCGTTCGCCTGATCGCGGTTTCCCCTCTCGCCCGACACGCCGGCGAGCGCGTCGGCGCTCCTCGACGACTTCGAGTCGCTCGTCGACGCGGAGCTCTCGGGTCAGATCGATGAGGTCG
>CAYPVZ010000388.1:0-3861 GCA_964414235.1 uncultured Rhodothermales bacterium
GGTGGGAGAGGTCGGGCCCCTCGTCGTAGGGAGCGGCTTAGATCGGCGCGACGGCGTCGGCCCGGACCCAGCCGCGGGTGCGACCGACGCGGACGAGCCGCCAGCCATCGGCCGCCGGGCTGACCGGGACCGCCTCGCCGGCTCGCAGACGCGCGACGCCCGAAGCCGCCGCCGAAGGTGCCTCGACGACGGTTACGTCGTCGGCCAGGACGACGCCGAGCGGGCGCGTGGCCTCTGTGAGCACACCGACGGCGATGAGAACGGCGGCGACGGCGACGGCGCCGAGGCCCGTCGCCAGTCGCGAGCGGCCGACGAGACGGAGCGCGAGAGCAGCGAACGCGAGCGCGAGCGCCAGCGCGACGAATCCGATCGGCGGCACGGCGGACGTGGTGCGGTCCCAGAGCCGCTGCGTGGTCGAGGGCGCCGGTTCTCCGGCTCGCTCGCGTGCGATCTGGAGGTTGCGGCGAATCGACGCGTCGCGCGGGGCGAGTCGGGCGGCGCGCTCCAGGTGAAGCCGGGCCGTGGGCACGTCGCCCCGGAGCAGCGAGACGGTGCCCAGGTTGTGTTCGGCAGCGGCCGACGTCCAGCCGGTCGCGAGCGCGCCCTCCCACGCGGCGACGGCGCCGGTCGTGTCGCCTTCGGCCACGAGGGTCGTCCCGAGGTCGAACAGCCGCTCCGCCTCGGCCGGGCCGCTGGTGGTCTGGAGCGCGAGCGCGAGGAGGACGGCGATCATCGGCGCCGACCGGAGGAGGCCGCGTCGAGCGCGGCGAGCGTCGCCTCGGCCTCGGCGACCACGTCGCCGCCGGCGAGGCCGGGCGCGAACTGGCCGCGCGTGCACGCCGCGCTGAGCTGGCGGACGCGCTGGCGGAGCGCCTCCGGCACATCGCGCTGGGCGAGGGCCGCGTCAATGGAGTCGGGCGAGAGCGGTCCGGCGGGGACGCCGAAACGGTCGGTGAGGAAGGCGCGCGTGGCACGTTCGACCTCGGCGCAGGCAGCCGGGCCGGCACTGCCGCGCGCCGCCGCCAGCCGCCGCCGGACGTCGGCCGCGGCGCGGCGGCTCCGTCTGGCGGGCGTGTCGGCCGTGAGCCGCTCGCGGCCCTTGCGGGCGCCGGCCAGGAGCACGAATGCAACGACCGGCAGCGCGAGGCCGCCGCCGAGCAGGCCCCACAGCCAGACCGGCCGCGCCGTCGGTCGTTGCCACCTGGCCTCGCTCATCAGCCCGACCAGCCCATTCGGGTCGGCGGCGGCCGGAGCCGCCGCCAGCGGGGCGCCCGAGGCCTCGATCTCGACCGGGTCCACGATCAGCGTCTTGTACTGGCCGTCGGTCGGATCGAAGTAGGTCCACGGTGTGCCGGGCACCTCGAACGTGCCGCCGCCCTGCGGCACGAGCGTGTAGGTGAACGTCTTGATGCCGCGGAGTGCCGTGCCGCCGCGCGAGATCTCACGGTCGTCGCGCGGGGCGTAGGCGTCGAGGCCGGGGACCGCCTGGAGTGCGGGCGCCTCCAGCGTCGCGATGTTGCCGTCGCCGCGGAGGGCGACCTGCACGCGGACCGCCTCGCCCGCGGCGACGGTCTCGTCGCTGATGGTCGTCGTCATTGAGAACTGGCCGACGGCGCCGGTGAACGACGGCGGCGCGCCGGGCGGCAGGTCGGCCACATCGACCGTTATGCCCGGCGCAGTCACCTCGACGTCGTCGAACCGCTGGCGGAACGGCGCGAAGAACGGCGCGAACGGATCGTTCGAGAAGCTGCGGTCGACGCGAATGACGTCGACCGTGAAGCGCATCGGGGCCAGTTCGAGAGCGCCCGAGCGCGTCGGGAAGAGGGCGACACGGCGGATGGTGACGGCGTCGTAGCTCCGTCCGTTGTACGTCGTCTGGCGGGGATAGGCCGTCGCGATCTCCATCTCCTCGCGCCACGCGCCGGGCGCGTCCCACGTCCCGACGGGCGCCGTCTGGCGCGGCTGGACCTGTGGCTCGAAGTAGAGCACGTAGTCCACGACGACCTGCTGCCCGACGACGGCCGACTGGCGGCTTGGCTCCGCGCGCACGAACAGCTCGCCCGAGCCCGACGTCGGCGCGGAGGGCGCCGGGGGCCGTGAGGGGCCGCCGGCCTGGACCGTCACCGGGATCGCGCGTGCCTCTACGCGCTTGCCAGCGACGGTCGCCACGAACCGGCCGATTCGCCCGGTCCCGGCCCGCGTGGCCTCGTAGACCCACGCCACGCTCCGCTCGACCTTCCCGTTCATGATGGTCGTCGCGTCGAGCGTCGGCGTCTGCGAGACGAGCCGGAGGGCGCCCGAGGCCAGCGGCGGCCCGACGCGCGTGGCCCGGCCGCCGCGCAGCGTCACGGTGTAGGTCACGGTCTCGCCCACGAACACCTGCGAGTCCGAGACGCTCGCCGAGACCGATTGTGCTGCCGCCGCATCGCCGAGTGCGAGGAGCAGCGCGGCGACGAGCCATCGTCCGGCTGGCGACAGCCGCCGCCAGCGGGGCGGCCGATCCGGGGGTGTCGGCATCACCAGTCCTTGTCCGAGTGGCGGCGCTGGGTGGGGGCGCGACGAAGCTCGCGGAGCAGCAGCCGCTCCTCGCCTCCGACGGCGTCGAGGATCTGCTCGGCCTGCGCGCGCGACATCTCGCCGGGCCGCGCCGGCGCCTCCTGCGCCTCGTCGCCCGCGCCGCCCTGCGATGGCGGGGACGTCCGCGTCTGGTCCTGTTCGGCCTCCTGGCCGTCGCCGTCTTCTGGCTCCGGCGGGGACTGCTGGCCGCTCTCCCCCTGGTCACCCTCCTGGCCGTCGTCGCTGGGGTCGGAGTTGTCGGCCTGGTCTTGCTGGCCGCCGTCCTCGTTGTCCTGCTCCTGCTGTTGCTGCTGGATGAGGTCGCGGAGCGCCTGGAGACGCGCGTCGTTCGGCGCGAGGCGGAGGCCTTCGTCGACGGCCTGGAGCGCGCGGGCGTTGTCGCCGTCGATGAAGGCCTGGGCGCCCTGGTGGTAGCGGTCGGAGGGAGAGGCGCCGGGCGGCGGGGCCTGCGCGAGCAGCGCGATGGCGGCGAGGAGGAGGGCGAGTCGGGGCATCATGGGGAGTCAGAGCCGGCCGGGACCGAGTCTTCGATCTGGACGACGCCGCCGAGCCGCTGGGTGAACTCGGCATAAGCGGCGACGCTGGAATCTCGCGCCAGCCCGTCGTTCATGACGTCCAGCGCCGCCCGGTATTGCCGGCGGGCGACGAGCGAGTCCGCGCGGGCCTTGATCTCCTCGGCGAAGTCGGAGGGCTCGGGCGGCTCCGGCGGGTCCTGGATGCGGCGCCGCGCGATCTCCTGGTTGCGTCGCGCCGTCTCAGAGTCCGGGGTCAACAGGAGCACGATGCGGAGGAGCGAGTCGGCGCGGACGGCGTCGTCCGCCAGCAGTGCGGCGGTGCCGGCGTCGAAGGCGTAGCGGGCGCGCTGGCCGGGCGCGTCGGCGCGGGCGAGGGCCTCGGCGAAGGCGCTGTCGGCCTCGGCGTACTTCTTCTGCTGCGCGCGGGCGACGCCGAGGGCCTGCCACAACCGAGCCGCTACGTCGCGCGGGACGTCCTCGCGGGCGAGGCCTCGGATGAACGTGGCTTCCGCACCGGCCGCGTCACCGTCCTCCAGCAGCGCAACGCCGGCGCGTCCTTCCCGAGAGCCTGGGTGCAGCGCGTCGATGCAGCCACCGAGCAGGAGCAGAGCCGCCAGACTGGCGGCGACGACGGACCGCGCGCCCGGCGCCGTCGTCTCGCCGGTCTTCGGGCCGGGCGGCGGGCGCGTCGCCACGAATCGCTCGATCAGCAGCAGGAGGAGCGCCAGCGCCAGGGGCCACTGGAAGCGCTCGGCCGAGGCCGCCACCT
>CAYPVZ010000389.1:0-3846 GCA_964414235.1 uncultured Rhodothermales bacterium
GTCTCGACCAGCGCCGAGATCGCCGGGACCGTCCGCGGCCAGGTGAGCGTGCGCGAGCGGCTCGTGCTCAAGGCGTCGGCCGTGGTCGAGGGTGACATCCGGACCGGCAAGCTGGTCGTCGAGGAGGGCGCGACGTTCAACGGGAAGTGCGAGATGGGCGAAGGCGTCGCCAGCCGCGGGCGCAGCGACCGCTCCGCCAGCCGGGCCGCCACGGGCGGAGCTGCCGTCGTCGGGGCCGTCGGCGCACGCGCCGACGACGCGGCCTGATGCCCACCGACGACCCCTGGGCCGACAAGCCCGACGCCCTCGACGAGGCCGACCGCGAATGGGCGGCCAAGTGGTCCCGGCGCGACGACGAAGCCGAGCCGGTCGAGCCGCCGCCCGCCGGGTACGAGAAGAAGAAGGTGACGCTCGACGCCGTCAACGACGCCTACGGCGAGGGCATGCGGCAGGCCGGGCCGCACCTCGGCTTCGGCCTCCAGCTGGGCGCGTCGATGGTCATGTTCGTCGGCCTCGGCCTCCTCTTCGATCGCTGGCTGGGGACGAGCCCGTGGGGCATCATCGTCGGGGCCATCGTGGGGATGGTCGGCATCATGACGCTCGTCCTCCGGATGGCCAAGCAATAGGTGCGCGCCGGGGTGGCTCCGCGCCCGGCGGGCGAATCGTGAGAAGGCTGCGAATGGGGGGTGCTTGGCCCGGTCTTCACCCCGCCTTGGGGACGCCTCTGCGGCGTCCGATCTAGCTTGCCGGCCTTCCGTTCGGGGCGTGCGCACGCGACCCCGTTCCCTCCGCCCGCCGACTCACCCGATGAGCCTGCCCGCTAGCCTCCTGCTCGGCGTCCTGCTGGGCGTGGTCTATTCGGCGGCGGCGCTGTTCGTGGCGTGGCGCGCACGGGCGGTCGCCGAGCCGACGGCGGCGCTCCAGATGGTCCTCAAGGGGATGCTCATCCGGATGGCGCTGACGCTGGCGGCGGTCGCCGCCGTGATCGCGTTCGTGCCCGTCCGGCGCGGCCCGTTCGTGGCCGGGCTGGGCGTTGCGTTCGCGCTCGGGCTCCTCGCGGAAGTGTCCTTCGTCCTCGGCCGGCCCGCGCCGACGCCTGACCCCTCAGACTCCTGATGCGGCCCTCCGTCCTCCGGCTCATCGCCCTCTTTGTCGCCTTCGCCGGCCTGGCGGCGCCCGCCTCGGCCTCCGAAGGGGGCGAGTTCGACGCCGTCCATCATACGTCCGACGGCTACTACCTCGATTTCTCGCCGCTGCCGTTCGGGCATGGGGGCAAGATCGAGCTCCCGCGCCTCTTCGTGGTGCGCCGTGCCGATGGCTCGATCGGGTTCGACCCCTTCGGGTCGTCGACGGCGGCCGTCGCCAGCGGGCGCTACGCGGCAGAGGGACATGGGGAAGGCGGCCACTCGGAGGGCGAGGCTCACGCCGCTGATCTCGAGCACGACGCGCGTGAGGGCGGGGCGCTCACGCAGGAGGAGCTGGAGGAGGCCAACGCCGAGGAAGTCCTCGGCGAGCAGGTCGAGGCCGAGGCGGCGTACGACGCCCACCTCGTCGCGACGGGCGGCTCGGAGATCCTGATCGACCTCTCGGTCTCGCGCCACCTCGTGTTCATCTTCATCTCCATCGGCATCCTCTTCCTTCTGTTCGTCCCCATGGCGAACAAGTACAAGAAGGGCGTCGGGCGGACGAGCGCGCCGAAGGGGCGGCTCCAGAACGTGCTGGAGACCCTCGTGATCTACGTCCGCGACGAGATCGCCAAGCCGAACCTGGGCGAGAAGACGAACCAGTACCTGCCGTACCTGCTGACGGTCTTCTTCTTCATCCTCGTCTGCAACCTGATCGGGCTCGTTCCTTTCGGGGCTACGGCGACGGCGAACATCACCGTGACGGCCGTGCTCGCCGTGTTCACGTTCGTCGTGACCCAGTTCGCCGGGACGAAGGACTACTGGATGCACATCCTGTGGCCCCCCGGCATCCCGGTCTTCCTGAAGCCGATCCTCGTCCCGATCGAGATCCTGGGCCTGTTCACGAAGCCGTTCGCGCTGGCGGTCCGGCTCTTCGCCAACATGGTGGCCGGGCACCTCGTGATCCTCAACCTCCTCGGGCTCATCTTCCTCGTCGGCGGCATGAGCGCCGTGGCGGGGTACGGAACGTCGGTGCCGGCGGTCGGCCTCACACTGTTCGTCTACGGCCTCGAGCTGCTGGTCGCCTTCATCCAGGCCTACGTCTTCACGGTCCTCTCGGCGCTGTTCATCGGGATGGCCACGGCCGAGCATGAGCACGACCACGACCACTCGGAGGACCACGGGCTGGACGCCCACGACCACGCGCTCCAGGAGTCGGCCCCGCTCGTGAACGGGTCGGTCCACAAGAAGGAGCACGAGCGGACCGTCGGCACGGAGGCCGTGATGGCCTTCGTCGCGCCCGCCTAACCAGTACCGCGGCGGGGCCTCCGGGTCTGGCCGCAGCGGCTCTGCCGCACTTCCCGGGCGCCCGCGCCCTCTTCCTCGCAACCCCCTCACCTCACCCCTTTACGACCATGGAACCCATCGGTCTCGGTTATCTCGCCGCCGGCCTCGGCGCCGGCCTCGCCGTCATCGGTGCCGGTCTCGGCATCGGCAAGCTCGCCGCCGCCGCCCTCGAGGGCTCGGCCCGCCAGCCGGAGGCGGCCGGCGACATCCGGACGACGATGATCATCGCGGCGGCCCTCATCGAGGGCGCCACGTTCTTCGGCCTCATCGTCTGCATCCTCATGGCGATCAAGGCCTAAGCGCCTTGGCCGCGTCTGCGGCTGCCGTGAACCGCCCGGGAGCACGGCCCCGCCCGCTGGCGACGCCCTTCGGCGTCCGGCCGCGGCGGGGCCGTGCGTGAGCCCGGACTCTCCCCTTTGACCGCCCGCCCCATGGCCTCCCCGATCCTCGCCGCCGGCCTGCTGGACGCCAACTTCGGTCTGGCCATCTGGCTGATCATCGCGTTCGTCCTCCTGCTGATCCTCCTGCGCAAGTTCGCGTGGGGCCCGATCACGACCGCGCTCGACGAGCGCGAGTCGACCATCGAGGAGGCGATCACGCGGGCCGAGCGGGCCAACGCCGAAGCCCAGGCGCTCCTCGCCCAGAACGACGAGGCCCGCCGCGAGGCCGAGCGCCAGGCCCAGCACATCCTCCGCGAAGCCAAAGAGCAGGCCGACGCGCAGCGCGCCGCCAGCGTCGAGCAGACGAAGGCCGAGGTCGCGCGGCTGCAGGAGGCCGCCCGCGCCGACATCGAGCGCGAGAAGCAGCAGGCGCTCGCCGAGCTTCGCTCGGAGGTCGCCGCGCTGGCGGTCGGCGCCGCCGAAAAGATCCTCGGCCAGAAGATCGACGGCGCCGAGCAGAGCGCCCTCGTGGACCGCTTCATCGCCGACCTGCCCCAGAACTGAGGAGGAGGTCCGGGGGTGCTCGCCCCGGCCTCCAACTCCGCACTCCGCACTCGCATGGACCCCGTCGCCCGCCGCTACGCCCAGGCCCTCACCGAGGAAGCCCAGAAGGGCGGCTCGCTCGACGCCGTCGACGCCGACGTGGCGCTCCTCACCGAGACGCTCGACGGCTCGCGCGACCTCCGCAGCGCGCTGACCAGCCCGGTCGTCTCGCACGCCAAGAAGGAGGCGATCCTCGGCCGGCTCTTCGGGGACCAGATCTCGGACCTCACCGCCCGCTTCCTCCGCCTCCTCGTCGAGAAGCAGCGCGACGGCCAGATCCCGTCTATCCTCGACGCCTACCGCCAGCTCCGCGACGAGCGGACGGGCACGGTCGAGGCGCGCGTCCGCTCGGCCAAGCCGAGGGCGGCCGCCGAGGCCGAGCGGCTCAAGGC
>CAYPVZ010000390.1:0-3839 GCA_964414235.1 uncultured Rhodothermales bacterium
GTCGTAGAGCGCGGCGGCGTAGCGGCGGCCCGTGTTGCCGATGTCGCCGCGCTTGCCGTCGAGCACCAGGAGCCGGCCGGACTGGCGGACGGCCGCGCAGACGTCGGCGAGCGCGTGCCAGCCATCGACGCCGAGCGCTTCGAAGAAGGCCAGGTTGGGCTTGAAGGCGACGGCCCGCTCCGCCGTCGCCTCGACGATGGCGCGGCAGAACGTCGCGGCGCCCTCCGCGTCGCGGCCGACCCCGTCGGGCAGCCTGTCCGGGTCGGGGTCGAGCCCGACGCAGACGGTGGAGCCGGCCTCGGCGACGAGCGTCGCCAGCCGGACGGAGAACGAGGGAACGGAAGCAGGAGCGGCCATGTCGGAAACTCGCCACGCCTTCGCACGCCCGCCACCCGGCAGCCGGACCCATCGGGCAGGCTTCGTCGTCAGAAAAGCGCTTCCGATCCCGAATCCCACCCATCCCCGTATGTCCATCCTCTCCTCCATGAAGGGCGTCTCGGCCCGCGACCAGCAGATGATCCGCGAGACCGAGACCATGTTCGGCCCCGAGCCCACCGAGATGGGCTTCATCAAGAACCTCTTCTGGGGGCGCATCCGCGAGGAGCTCGTCTTCCCGTACCCCGAGGTCTCGCCTGAGGAGAAGGCCAAGACTGACGCCCTGCTGGCGAAGCTCGAGCGCTACCTCGACACCGAGCACCCGCGCGTCCAGATCGACCAGGAGCAGGAGATCCCCGAGTGGGCCGTCCAGCGGCTGTTCGACCTGGGCGTGATGGGGATGACGGTGCCCGAGGCGTACGGCGGGCTGGGCCTGGGCGTCGCCAGCTACAACCGCGTGCTGGAGGCCATCGGCCGGCGCTGCGGCTCGACGGCCGTCATGGTCTCGGCCCATCAGTCCATCGGCTGCAAGGCGCTGATGCTGTTCGGGACGGACGACCAGAAGACGCGCTACCTCCGGATGGTCGCGAGGGAGACGCTCTCGGGCTTCTGTCTTTCGGAGCCCCAGGTCGGCTCCGACGCTGCCGGGCAGGAGACGACGTGCGTGTGGGATGAGACCGAGGGCGTCTACGTCCTCAACGGCGAGAAGAAGTGGATCACCTCGGGCGCGCTGAGCGGCCTGCTGACGGTGATGGCCAACCAGGAGGTCACCGACAAGGCCGGCCGGCCGAAGAAGGGCGTCACGGCGCTCATCGTGACGCCGGACATGGAGGGCGTCACCTTCTTCCAGAAGAACCGCTCCAAGACGGGCATCCGCGGCACGTGGCAGGCGCGCATCCGCTTCGAGAACGTCAAGGTGCCGAAGGAGAACCTGCTCCACAAGGAGGGCCAGGGCCTCAAGGTGGCGCTGACGTGCCTCAACTACGGGCGCTGCACGCTCTCGGCCGGCGTCACCGGCGCGGCGAAGCAGGCCGCCGAGCAGGCCACCAAGTGGGTCGCCACGCGCTACCAGTTCCAGCGGCCCCTCGCGGACTTCGAGCTCGTCCAGCAGCGCGTCGCCGAGATGCACGCCCGCGTGTTCGCCATGGACGCCATGCTCTACACGGTCTGCGGCATGCTCGACCGCCACGACGACGACATCATGGTCGAGACGGCGGCGTGCAAGCTGTTCTGCTCCGAGGAGGGCTGGAATGCCATCGACGACGCCATGCAGATCATGGGCGGCGAGGGCTACGTGACCGAGAACGAGTTCGAGCGGCTCTGGCGCGACAACCGGATCCACCGCATCGTCGAGGGCTCGAACGAGGTCATGCAGTCGTTCATCTTCGCCTACGGCGGCAAGCAGCTGGCGGAGTACATGCTGGGCGTGCTCAACACGGTCCAGTGGAGCGACGACGAGACGCTGCCGGAGAACGTCGGGCGCATCCTGAAGGGCGCCTTCACGCCCGCCACGGTCCGCCAGGGCGCGCCCCTCGCGACGGAGATCTTCCTCGGCAAGAAGGTCGCCAAGCCCGAGGTGACGCGCGTCCACCCGTCGCTGCGGTCGTTCGCCGAGCGGCTGGCGGCCCACGTGCAGACGCACACGCGCGAGTTCAAGCTGGCCTCGAAGGCGCTCGAAGAGAAGATCGTGACCGCGCAGGCCGTCCAGGCCCGGCTGGCCGACAACGCGGTCTGGATGTTCGCCTGGAGCTGCGTGCTCTCGAAGCTCGACCAGCAGCTGGCGCAGGGCCCGCACGACGCCCGGTGGGACCGCGACAAGCTCGCCGGGCTCCACTTCATGCACATGGCCCACGAGCGGATCGTCGCGAACGTCCGCGCGCTGCACCAGAACTCGGACGACTCGATGCGCCGCGCCGCCGAAGCCGCCCTGGCGTGGGTCGCCACGCTCCCCAACGCCGACTTCTACATCCACGAGTCGTCGCCCATCGCGGAGGGAACGGGCCACCCGGTGCAGCAGGCCTACATCAAGCAGTTCCCGGAGACCGGCGAGCCCTTCGTCCCGCGCCCGGCCGACGAGGCCGCCAGCGGCGACGGGGCCTCGGTGACGACAGCCTCTGCGGAGGCGTGACGGGGCGCTTCCACGCTCGCGATCTCTCCCTGGCCGTTTGAAGGGCTCCCCGGTCGCTTGAACAGGTCCCATGGTCGATTGAAGAGGGCCCCGAGCCCCTTGAAGGGGCTCCCTGGTGGATTGAAGGGCTCCCTGGCCCCTTGAAGGGGCTCCCGGGTCCCTCGAAGGGGCTCCCTGGCCGTTCGAATGGCTCCCTGGCCCCTTGAAGGGGCTTTCTGGTGGTTTGAAGGGGTTGGCCTCTGAGGTTCACGGTCGAGACCCGTCGCGAAGACCCCGCGCCGGGCTGGCGGACGCGTGCCGCCTGTCGGACCTTGGGATCCCCGCCGACTCCGTCGCCATGCGTTCGCTCCTTCTTTCGGTTCTCCTCGTCGCTGTCCCGGCCATCGCCCAGGACCTCGGCGAGACGTCGTTCGCCAACTCCGGCGCGCCCGCGGCCCAGGAGGCATTCCTGCGCGGGCTGCTGCTGCTCCACTCGTTCGAGTACGACGACGCCGAGGACGCCTTCGAGGAGGCGCAGGCCCTCGACCCTGGCTTCGCGATGGCGGCCTGGGGCGAGGCCATGAGCCACAACCACCCGGTGTGGATGCAGCAGGACACCGACGCCGCCCGCGCCGCCCTCGCGAAGGCCGACCGCGACGGGATCACCCCGCGCGAGGCCGCCTACCTCGACGCCGCCGACGTCCTCTTCGGCGAGGGATCGAAGGAGGAGCGCGACGACCGCTTCGCCGAGGCCATGCGCCAGCTCGCCGCGGCCTACCCGGACGACCTCGACGCGCGGTCGCTCTACGCGCTGGCGATCCTCGGCACCGCCCACGAGGGCCGCGACTTCACGACCTACATGCGCGCCGCCGCCGTCGCCGAGGCGGTGTTCGACGAGAACCCCCGCCACCCGGGCGCGGCCCACTACCTCATCCACGCCTACGACGACCCGGTCCACGCCCCGCTCGGGCTGCGTCCGGCCGAGGTCTATTCGGAGGTCGCGCCGGCCGCCAGCCACGCGCTCCACATGCCGAGCCATATTTATCTGGCGCTCGGCATGTGGGACGAGGTCGCGGCGCTCAACGACCGGAGCTACCACGCGGCCCTCGCCAACTCGGAGCGCCGCGGCGAGGTCCTGAACGGTCACGGCTGGCACGCCCTCTGGTGGTGGCACTACGCCGCGACGCAGCTCGACGACCGCCCCCTTGCCGACCGGCTCCTCGTGCTCGCCCGAACGCACGCCGACGCGGCGCCGGAGGACGCCAGCGCGCAGGCCCACATCGCCCGCATCGTCGCCGCGCACGCGCCGGGCTTCGGCGCCCGGCGCGTGCTCGCCGGGTCTGACCTGACCCGGGGG
>CAYPVZ010000391.1:0-3826 GCA_964414235.1 uncultured Rhodothermales bacterium
ACGGCGGGCAGGTCGAACTCGAGATACGACCACGTCGCCGTCAGCCCCTCGTCGACCAGCGCCTGGCGCCCCACCCAGTAGGCGTGCTGGATCGGCGTGAGCGGGAACGGGTCGTGCGTGGTGTCGACCTCGCGGCCGAGGTGCTCGTTCATCCGGTCGCGCCAGGCCTGCCGCTGGAACTGGAGCTGGTGCCGCCACGCGGCCGACCGGATCTTGACGTGGAGCGCGCCGTGCCGCATCCAGACCTGCTCGGTGACGCCTGCGATGGCCGGGCCCACGACCTCCGGCCACGCCTCGACGGCCCGCGCCGCGTCCATCCGCTCGCGGAAGCCGAACCGCTCGACGAGGTCGGCGAGGACGGCGCCGAGGGGCTGGGGCTGGTTGGAGGTGGGCACGAGAACGGCGGGGCGGCGTTGGACAAGCTAGGTCCCGCCCACGCCCATGCGCCTCCTCCCGCTCCTCCTCGTCGCCGCGTGCTCCTCGCCCGGCACGCCGACCGCGCCCACGGCCTCCGCCAGCGCGGCGGCCGACACCACCGACCGGCCCGGCGCCGTCCGCACGGAGACGTTCGCGCCGACGCCCATCCGGATCACGGTCGACGACCTCCCCGAGCCGTACGCCTCCGAGTCGGCCCGCAAGGGGCCGGACGTGGTGGACGTGCCGGACGCCCCGGTGCTGCGCGTGCCCGCCGGCTTCGCCGTCCAGGTCTACGCCGACGGCCTGGAGAGCCCGCGCTGGCTGGCGCTGGCGCCCGACGGCGCCGTCCTGCTCGTCGAGAGCCGCGAGAGCCGCATCAAGAGGCTGCGCGACACCGACGGCGACGGCGTGGCCGACGCCACCGAGACGATCGCCACGAGCGCGAACGGCCTCGACCTGCCGATGGGGCTCGCCTTCGTCGACGGCGCGCTCTACGTCGGCAACACGTCGGACGTGCGGCGCTACGCCTACGCGGCCACCGGGCCGATCCAGGGCGAGGGCACCGTCGTCACCGACCTGCCGGGGCGCGGCTACAACCAGCACTGGACGCGCAACGTCGTCGCCAGCCCGGACGGCGACAGCCTCTACGTGACGGTCGGCTCGCAGTCCAACGCCGACGTCGAGGAGCTGCCGCGGGCCTCGGTCTTCCGCATGGCGCCGGACGGCTCGGGCCGCGAGACGGTCTCCTTCGGCCTCCGCAACCCCGTCGGGCTGGCCTTTGAGCCGACGACGGGCGTGGCCTACGTCACCGTCAACGAGCGCGACGGCCTCGGCGACGACCTCGTGCCGGACTACCTCACCGGCATCGGGTTCGACGGCGCCGGCGAGCCCCGCTTCTACGGCTGGCCCTACGCGTACCTCGCCCCCGACCACCTCGACCCACGCCACGTCCAGAACGGCCGGAGCGAGCGCCCCGACCTCGCCGCCCGCACGGCGACGCCCGACGTGCTCTTCCAGGCCCACTCGGCCGCCCTCGGCCTCCAGTTCTACACCGGCGACGCCTTCCCCGCGCGCTACCGCGGCGGCGCCTTCGTCGCCATGCGCGGCTCGTGGAATCGGAGCCAGGGGACCGGCTACAAGGTCGTCTTCGTGCCGTTCGAGGGCGGCCGGCCCGTGGGGCACTACGAGGACTTCCTGACCGGCTTCCTGCTCGACCCGTCCGTCCCGCGCACGTTCGGCCGCCCCGTCGGCCTGCTCGTCCTGCCCGACGGCTCGTTGCTCGTCACCGAGGAGATCAACGGCCGGATCTACCGCGTGAGCGCCGCCAGCTGACCCGCTGGCGGCCGCCGCCAGCGGAGCGGAGGGGTCCATTCTGTCATCCTGAGCGGAGCCGTGCAGCGGCGGAGCCGATCTCTGACGAGCGCGGTCGGCGGACCACGCTCCCATCTCCGCCATGAGACGGCGTCGCACGAGAGATCCTGCGACTGTGCTCCGGGCTTCGCCCTCCGCTCCGGATGACAGGACGGAGGATCGTGCTCCGACCGGCCTCTCCCCCGCGAGTCCGGCCTCTGTGAAGGGGCACGATCCCTAAGCGGCGACCTCGTCGGCCTCGTCCAGCACGTCCAGCGGGGTGACGGAGGCCTTCGGCGCCTCGATGGGGAGGCAGACCTCGAAGGCCGTCCGGCCGGGCGCGCTTTCGACGCGGATCGTGCCCTCGTGCTGCATCACGATGCGCTGGGCGATGTCGAGCCCGAGGCCGGTGCCCTGGCCGGGGTCCTTGGTGGTGAAGAAGGGCTCGAAGATGCGTTCCTGCACCTCGGCCGGGATGCCGGGCCCGTCATCGGTGATGGTGACGCAGACGAGGGCGCCCTCCTCGCGGGTGCTCAGCGTCACGTGCCCGCCCTCGCCGACGGCGTCGAAGGCGTTGTCGAGGAGGTTGGTCCAGACCTGGTTGATCTCGCCGGGGAAGGCGCAGACCTGGGGCACGTCCTCGCCGTACTGGCGGTCGATGTGGATGGCCTTCTTCTTGATGGCGTGGCCGAGCATGGTCAGCGTCTGGTCGAGGCCGGCGTGGACGTCGACGCGCTGGCGGTCGTTGGCCTGGTCGCGGTGCGTGTAGCCCTTGACCGAGGCCACGAGGTCCGAGATGCGCCCGGCGGCGCGCTCGATCTCCTGGAGCAGCCGGTCGGCGGCGAGGCCCTTCTCGATCCAGAGGATGACGTCGGCGAGGGCGTCCTCGTCGACGTGCTCGGCGAGGTGCGTGAGCGCCTTGGTCGTGACGCCCTCGTCCGCCAGGACCTCGGCGACGACGTAGGCGTGGGGCACGGCGCGGTCGTCGAGCCAGTCGGCCAGGGCGTCCTCGCGCTCGCCGCGCTCGACGGCGGTGAGGGTGCCGGGCGTGGGCGCGGTGCAGACCATGAGCGCGCCGCGGGCGGCCTCGACCTGGTCCGGCGTGAGGCCGTGGCCGGTGAGGCGCGTGACCATGGTCGGCATGGCTTCGAGCCGCTGGCGGAGGTCGGCGACGGAGCGGCGGATGGCGGCGGCGGGGTTGTTGAGCTCGTGCGCCAGCCCGGCGGAGAGCTTGCCGAGCGCCATCATCTTCTCGCGCTGCACGTCGGTGCGCGACGCCTCGCGCACGCGGTCGGTCATGCGCGCGACGAGCCGCGTGCCGACATCGGGCATCCGCGAGAGCATCTCGGGGAAGTGGCGCTTGTGGACGCGGGCGATGCGGCTGTCGGCGATGGCGCAGCTGCCGCCCTTGAACGTCGTCATCCGGGAGTACGGGAGGAGCCCCGAGATCTCGCCCGGCCGGATGGTCCCGAACAACGTCCGCTGGCCGCCCCGCCGGGTGAAGATCTGGAAGCCGCCCTCGATCACGGCGAAGAGGTACTCGGCCGGCGCGCCGCTCTCGAACGGCACCTCGCCCTCGGCGACGGTCTGCTCCTCGGCGACGCCCGCCAGCCAGGCGAGCGCGTCATCGCTCTGGTCCGAGAAGACGTCGATGGTGCGGAGGTCGTCGGGCGTGATCATGGCGGCGGGGGCGGGGCGGAGTAAACGCGGTGGGCGCCGGGCGGCTCCGTGGGAGTCGGTGCGGGGCGGGCTCGTCACGCCGGAGCGACGGATGCCGGGCAACGTGGCGTTCGGTGCGGCGTTCTTGTCGTTTCCCCCTTGTCGCCCTGATGCGTCGCGCTCTTACGCTCTCCCTGTTCGTCCTGGCTGCCGGGTGCAGCTCCGGCCCCGCCCTCTACGCGGCCGATCCGCTCACGCCCGAGACGGTCGTCGACGGCGACGCGCGCGAGTGGCCGGCGGCGCTGCGGCCGGTGCCCCGCGAGGCCGGCCTCAGCGTTGGCCTCCGCCGCGACGCGGACGCCCTCGTTCGTCTCGCGCTCGATGACGACGACGCCTCGTC
>CAYPVZ010000392.1:0-3825 GCA_964414235.1 uncultured Rhodothermales bacterium
GTCGAATCTGTCCCGAGGCTGCGGAGGGAGGCTGAAGAGGGGCCGCTCGCTCGCGCGTGCGCGCCGCTGGCGGGCCTCTCCGGCGCGGCCGGCGGATCCGGGCCGCGCCAGTTCGGGGTGGGCACCCATGCGCTGCGCCGGTAGGTTGGAGCGAGCGCGGACGGTGGTCGCCCGCGTCCCCACCTGCTCGCTCCCCCGGACTCGTGCGTCGTTGCTTGGTACTAACCGCTCTTGTTCTTTCTGTCGCTGTCGGTCCCGCCTGGGCGCAGTCCGCACCGATCCCGGTGGACACCGTGGTCGTCCGGCCCGTCGGGCCCGGCATGACCTACTACCGACTGGTGGCTCCGTCCGTGCCGTGGAGCATCGACCTGCTGGAGCTGGACCGGACAAACCCCTACCTGGCGTTCGAGATGGTGGAGGCCAACGACGAGCGAAAGGGGGGCTTCGAGACGACCAGCTCGATGGCGGCGCGTCGTGACGGGCCGGAGCACCACGTCGTCGGCGCCATCAACGGCGACTTCTTCCTCGCCGGCGGCGACACACGCAACGCCGGTGTCAGCGGCGGGCAGGTGGTGCGGCGCCCCGAGACCCTCCCGGCCACCCAGCCCTCCATCGCGTTCGACGCGAACAACCTGCCCCTGATTTTCAGACTCACCAGCATCGGCGGTGCGGTCCTCACGCCGACCGACACGCTTGCGATCACGGGCTACAACGAGTCCCGTACCGCCGACGCCCTCGTCCTTTATAACGCGTTCCAGGGGGCGGCGACCGGGACGGACGCCGCCGGTACCGAGGTCCTCGTCCGTCCGGTCGAGCCGTGGGCAGCCAACGACACCGTCGACGTCGTCGTGGAGCGCGTCGTGGTGAACGGGGGCAACGAGGCCATCCCGGACGGCTGGGCGGTCCTGTCGGCGACGGGGGAGGCCGGGACCGCTCTGGCCTCGCTCACGGCAGGCGCGCCCGTGCGCGTAGTCCCCACCCTGAGCCCGTCCCTACCTGGGATCAAGGAGCTCATCAGCGGCCGTCCGTTTCTCATCCGCGACGGGCAGCCCTACAACCTCCCCCGCAACGACCACAACACGGCGCGTCACCCCCGAACGGCCATCGGGTTCAACAAGGACGCCTCCCGCATCTACCTCATGACCGTCGACGGCCGCCAGTCGAGCAGCGCCGGCATGACCAACTTCGAGATGCGCGACCTCATGCTCCGGATGGGCATGGACGAGGCGATGGGGCTCGACGGCGGCGGCTCGACGACGATGGTCATCCGCGGCGATCTCGTCAACACGCCGTCTGGTGGAACCTCGGAACGCGCCGTAGGCAATGGCCTGCTGGCGATCTCGACGGCGCCGCTGGGGCCGCTGGCCCACATCCAGGTGGCGCCCTACCTCACCTCCCTGTTCCTCGGCGAGAGCGTCCAGATCTCCGTCGCTGGCGCGGATGCGTACTACAACCCGCTCGATCTGCCCCCGGCGAGCCTCACGTACGACGTCGACCCGGCGCTCGGGACGGTCTCGGCCACCGGCCGCTTCACCGCCAGCACCACGCGGACCGAGCCGGGCGCGGGTTACGTCCACGTCACCTACGGGACCGTCTCGGATTCCGTGCGCGTCGAGGTGCGCGTGGTCCAGCAGATCGCGATCTCGCCGGCCTCGGTCGTGACCGACACGCTCCTGACGGTCCCGTTCGAAGTCGAGGCCACCGACTCGGGCGGGTTCGCCCGCGCCGTGGCGGCGAGCGACATCGACTGGCAGGTGCTCGACCCCACCATCGGGACCATCACCGACGACGGCGTCTTCCGGGGCCACGCCGCCGGCGCGACGGCCGTCGTGGCCGCCTACGGAGCGACCCTGCGCGACACGGCGCGCGTCGAGGTTCAGATCGGGGCCGGCGCGCTCCGGCTCGACCCGATGGATGGGGTGGCCGGTTGGAGCCTCGAGAGCGACGGCGTCGAGGCCACGCTCGACGCCGTCGACGACCCGCAGGCGACGGGCGGAAAAGCCCTCCGTCTGAGCTACACCCTCACGCGGGGCGCGCAGCTTCCCGCCCTGAAGCTGCGGGCGCGCTATCCGATCTACGGCGTGCCCGACTCGCTCCTCATGCAGGTCCGCACGGACGGCAAGCGGTACATCCTGCGCTACCTCCTCGAAAACCCGGCGGCCGACCCGCTCAGCCTCACGGTCCCGCGCTACGTCGTCGACACGGCCTACGCGCTGCTGGCGGGCCCGGTGGCCCGGTCGGTCCCGGCGGTCGACCTCTCGTACCCGGTCGCCCTGGTCGGCATCGAAGTCGTGCCGCCACTGGCCGGCGTGGCGGTCGGCGAGACCACCTCGGGCACGCTCGTCTTCGACGATCTCTGGGTGACCTACCCCGGCGGCTCGCCGTCCACCGCGACCGCCAGCGGGCCGGAGGCGGAGGGCGGCATCCTGCGCATCTACCCCAACCCCTCGCAGTCGACGGCGACGGTGGCCGTCCGGGTCGCGTGCGGCCGCCGCGTGCGGCGGCAGGTCTACGACGCGCTCGGCCGCCTCGTGCGGACCGCCTTCGACGGCGTCGTCGCGGCAGGGGATCGGGAGGTGACGGTCGCCGTCGAGGACCTCCCGAGCGGCGTCTACGTCGTCCGGCCCGAGATCGGCGGCACGGTGGGGGAGGGCGTCACCTTCGTCGTGGCCCGGTGACCCCGCGAGCTCCCGGGCGTCTCAGAACTCGCCCGGGGGGCTCGCGTAGGACCGCGCGCCCCCTCCTGCACCCCGTGCCTCTCTCCGACGACTCCGCCTGCCCGACCGGGCCCGACTGCTAGCCGTGGGAGCCGTCCTCGTCATCCTCCTGCTCACACTCGCGCTGGCGCTCTACGTCGCCGCCGAGTTCGCCGCCGTGAGCGTCCGCCGCGGGCAGGTCCGCGCCCTGGCCCAGAAGGGGAGCCGCGCCGCGCGCGGCCTCCTGCCCATCCTGGAGGACTCCCACCGCCTCGACGCCTACATCGCGGCCTGCCAGATCGGCATCACGCTGGCGACGCTCATCACCGGCGCCTTCGCGCAGGCCACGCTTGGCGTCGACCTCGCGCACCTGCTGGAGGAGCGGGCCGGCATGCAGACCGTCGCCGCCCACTCGACGGCCGTCGTCACCGTGCTCCTCGTGCTGACCATCCTCCAGATGGTCTTCGGCGAGCTCGTCCCGAAGTCGCTCGCGCTCCAGTTCCCGACGCGCGTCGCGCTCTTCACCTACGTCCCGACGAGCTGGTCCGCCACGCTCTACACGCCGTTCATCGCCGCCCTCAACGGCAGCGGCTGGCTCATCCTGCGCGGGCTCGGGCTGTCGCCCGGCGGCGGGCACCACCACGTCCACTCGCCCGAGGAGATCGACATGCTCATCGCCGAGAGCAGCGACGGCGGCCTCCTCGAAGCCGACGAGCAGGACCGCCTCCGCCGCGCGCTCCGCCTGAGCCGCCGCACCGCCCGCCAGCTCATGGTCCCGCGCCGCCGCCTCGAGACCGTCGACGTGAACGCCGACCCCGAGGCCATCCTCGACCAGATCACCGAGAGCCCCTACACCCGCCTCCCGGCCGTCGACGGCGACCTCGACCGCGTCGTCGGCTTCCTCCACACCAAGGACGTCGCCACGGCGCTCGCCAGCGGCGCGCTCGCCGACGTGCGCCCGCTGCTCCGGCCCGTCCTCCGCGTCCCCGGCGCCCTCACCGCCGACCGCCTCCTGACCATGCTCCGCGACGAGCGCGCCCGGCTGGCGGTCGTCGTCGACGAGTACGGCGGCGTCGACGGGCTCGTCACCGTCGAGGACGTGCTCGCCGAGCTCGTCGGCGACGTCGCC
>CAYPVZ010000393.1:0-3819 GCA_964414235.1 uncultured Rhodothermales bacterium
GTCGCCAGCCGGGCCGCGACGGCGCGAGCCACACGCGCCTCCGCATCCCAGTGGCGCCGCAGCGCGAGCCGGCCGCCGTCCAGCACGAGTGGACTCGCCGCGTCGGCGCCTCCGACGACCGGGCTGGCGGCGAGGTGACGGCGCCAGTCGTCGAGCGCCGGAAGCCGGGGCAGACCGCGGAAGGCGGAGCGGGCGTGTTCGTCCTCGGGGAAAATCTCCCCCGCGTGGTCGGCGAGCGCCACGGCACTGTGGCCGTCGCGCGTCTGGCGGGAGACGAGGGCGGCCGAGAGCGCGAGTGTCCGCGCACGTGCCGGGTCGGGCGTGCTGCCAGCCGCCGCGGCGTGCTCCGCGTCAAGGCCGGCCACGAGCCGGGCCAGCGCGAGGTCGATGGGCGCGGCGGCCTCGGCCTCGGCGATGGCGTCGAGCGCCTGGATCACGTCGCGGGGCAGCCTACGCATCGGGACTCAGGAGCGTGTCGAGCGCGTCGAGGAGGGCCGCCGAGGGGCGGTGACGAAGCAGGCCACCCTCTCCCCCATCCAGCCCGCGAAGGAAGGCATAGGTGGCCCCGCCGATGTGCGTGTCGTAGGCATAGGCCTCGCCCAGCCGCGACCGCAGGAAGCGATGGAGCCCAAGGAGATAGAGGTGCAGCTGGATCCCGTAGTGGTGCCCACGCATCGCCGCCGCCAGCGCGTCGGGCGCGTACGCCGCGGCGTCGTGGCCGAGCCGGTTGAACTTCCAGTCGACGACCCACCAGCGGTCCCGGGCCTTCGCCACGAGGTCGATCTCGCCCACCATCAGCCCGTCGACGGCGTCGCGGGAGAGCGTGGCGAGCGCGTCGGCGTAGTCGGGTCCGAACGGCGCCGTACCGTGCTGGCGGAAGACCTCGGCGAGGTCGCGCGGGGCGACGCGGCCGAGCGGAATCGCGAACGGCCACTCGGTGCGCCGCGCCTCGGCGTCGACGAGGCGAAGCGGAACGCCGTCGGCGTCGGAGAACAGCGGCGCGGCGGCGACGCGGTCGAGGAGGGCGAGCGCCTCGGAGAGCGGCTCGATGGGCGCACGGTGCGGCCGTCCTTTCTTCGAGAGACCGTGCGCCGTGAGCAGGTGCTCGGCCCGCTGGCGGTTGTGGTCGGCGGCGGCCTCGGCGTGCGCGTCGTCGGCCCGCCAGTCGGCGTGCTGGAGGAGCGCGTGGAGGCACGTGCCCGGGCCGGTGCCCGCCGCGAAGGCGTGGATGCCCTCGGGCACGGCCTCGGTCGGGGGCGCGTCCTCGTCGGCCTCGTCGGAGGCCGCCAGCCCGTCGTGGGCGGGCTCGTCGTCGGACGCATGCGCCGTCCGCGACCAGGCGCTGTAGCTGGCGCGGCGCCACGCGTCGCGGGCGCGCTGGCGGCCCGGTTCGGCGAGGCGAGCGGCGTCGCCGACCTCGACGGGACCGACCTCCGGCGGCTCGTACGGCTCGTCCGTCGGGGTGGGCGGCTCGGCGTAGCGCATGACCGTCCCCTCCGGGTCGAGCGCGTGGATGGGCCCGCGGACGCTCCCGGTTTCGGCATGGCGCCGGGCGGCCTCGACGTGATCCGCCAGGGCGTCCGCGTCCGCGACCTCGTGCCCCTTCAGGAGGTAGCCGAGGCCGCTCATCACGTCCAGCCGCTTCCGGCTCGACGTGACGGCCCCCCACGCGACGTAGCACCGCTCGCGCGCCCGCGTCAGCGCCACGTATGCCTTGCGGACGTGTTCGGCGAGGTTGTCGACCTGGCGTAGCCGCTCGATGTCGGATGCACTCTCTGAGCCCAGGTCGTAGACGACGCCGTCGCCGGTCCTCGCGAGCACGGTGTCCTGCTGCTGGAAGTCACGCTGGGAGAGCGACCAGAGGTAGGGCAGGAAGACGACCTCGTACTCCAGCCCCTTGGCGTTGTGGTGGGTCGTGATCGTGACAGCGTCGGCGTCGCGCTCCAGCCGGAGCTCCTTCATCTCGCGCGAGGGGAGCGCCTGCTCGGTGCGACGCCGCAGCCAGTGCACGAGGTCCTCCGGCGAGCGCCCCCCCTGCGCCTCGATCTCGTGGAGCATCTCGGTCGCGTGGCGGAGGTTTGTCACGCGCCGCTCGCCATCGGGGAAGGCGAGGAGCCGCTCGACGACGCGCTCGCGCTGGACGAACTCCGTCAGGACGTGGAGCACGCCATGCCTCCGCCAGGCGACCTGCCCCTGGCGGAGGCGAGCCCCCAGCGCCGCCTGCGCGGCGGGCTCGTCGTCCAGGCCGGCGATCTGCACGGCCGTCCAGCCCCAGAGTTCAGTGGCGAGGGCGGCCCGGAGCGCGCGCTCGTCGTCGGGCCGGAGGACGGCGCGGAGAAGACGCTCGACGTCGGCCATCTCGGCGCTCTCGCGCACGTCGAGCGCCTTCGACACGACGGCCGGGATCTTCAGCCCATGGAGCGCCTGCTGAATGGCCTGGATCTCGTACTTCGACGGGACGAGGACGGCGATGTCGCGCGGGAGGAGACGCCGTGGCTGCTCGTCCTCCAGAATCTGCGCCTGCGTCAGCAACCGGCGGATCTCGGCCGCGACGACGGGCGGGATCGCCGCGTCGGCGGCGCCCTTGCCGGGTGCCGTGTCGCCGTCGGCCGGCAGGGGCCACCAGACGAGCGGCGGCAGGTCGCCGTCGATCAGCCGCGGCTCCTGCTTCGACGGCGACGACGCGACGCGCCGGAACGGGATGCCCTCGAACAGAAACGCCCGCGCCGGCCGCTCGAACACCCGGTTGACGGCCTCCACCAGCCCCGCCGTGCTCCGCCAGTTGGTCCCGAGCGTGAACCGCCGCGTCGCCTCGCGCTGCGCGCCCAGGTAGGCGTGGACGTCGGCACCGCGGAAGGCGTAGATGGCCTGCTTCGGGTCGCCGACGAAGTAGAGCGGGCAGCCCTCGAAGGCCGTCCGGAAGATGGCGTACTGACGCGGGTCGGTGTCCTGGAACTCGTCGATGAGCGCCACGCGGTACTGGCGGCGGATGCCGGCGGCGAGGGCCGGGCCCGCGTCGTCCGAGAGGATCGCGTCGTGGAGCCGCGTGATGAGGTCGTTGAAGGTGAGCTGGCCGCGCCGCTCTTTGATGGCCTCGATGCCGCGCCCGACCTCGACCACGAACTGGCGCGTGAACGCGAGCAGGAGCGCATCCGCCGCGCGTACGGCGGCCTGAACGGCCTGGAACGGCGCGGCTTGCGAGGCCGCTTTCAGCGCGTCCTTGCGTGCCCCGCTCGTCTTGGCCCCGGCGTCCCAGACCGCGTCCGGCGTGCACAGGCGAAGCGATGGAAGGGCGTCCGGGTCCGCGCCCCGCTCGAAGGCCGCGACCCGAGCCACGAGCGACGAGCGCCCGGCCCCGTCGAGCGGGGCGTTCCGGTTCCACTCGACATCCGCCAGCGCCGCATCGACCGCCTCGGGCGACCACGCGGCGCCGAGCTGGCGGAGCGCGTCATCGAGATCGGCCCGCGCCTCGTCGAACGCCGGGCGCTCGGGGAGGAGGCGGACGCCGGGAAAGTCGGCCGTGTTGGCGTAGTGCCGAGCCAGCGCGTCCGGCGTCCGGCTCTCGGAGACCGCCAGTGCGGCGAGCAGCGGGTCATCGTGCGTGAGGCGAGCCCAGGCATCGGCCGCGGCGCGCGCGCGGAGCGCCTCGCTGTCGCTGTCCTCGACGATCTCCATCTCGAACGGCGTCCCGCTCTCGAAGGCGGCCTGCTCCAGGATGCGCCGGCAGAAGCTGTGGATCGTAAAGATGCCGGCCTCGTCGACGCGGTCGAGCGCTGCCAGCAGCCGGCCTTCGGCGTCGGGGCGGGCGAGGAGCGGGCC
>CAYPVZ010000394.1:0-3792 GCA_964414235.1 uncultured Rhodothermales bacterium
GCCTCCGACGCCTCATCCGAGCCGGGTAGCGGGCCTGCTGCGGTCTCGTCATCACCGATGCGCACCCCGAGAAGCCGGAGCCACACGTCGTCCGACGGCCGCGGGATGACGTGGCTGGCCACCACCTTCCCCACACGCCCGGCCGCCGCTGCGCCCGCGTCGACAGCCGCACGCACGGCCGCCGTCTCGCCGACCACGACGTGGGTTACGAGGCCAGGCACGGTTCGCTGCTGACGGACAAGCCGAACCTCAGACGCCTTCAGCATGGCGTCGGCGGCCTCAATGGCTGCCACCAGCCCGAGCGTCTCGAGCATCCCGAGCGCCGAGCCGGCGGGGACCGCCACGGTGCGGTCGGAGGCCACCGGACTACTCGCCCGGGAGGATCGCTTCGACCTCCTGGTGCGGGCGCGGAATCACGTGGACCGAGACGAGCTCGCCGACGCGCTCGGCCGCGGCGGCACCCGCGTCTGTCGCTGCCTTGACCGCGCCGACGTCGCCGCGAACCATCACGGTAACAAAGCCGCCGCCGATCTGCTCCTTGCCGATCAGGTTGACGCGGGCGGCCTTCACCATGGCGTCGGCGGCCTCGATGGCACCGACGAGGCCTCGCGTCTCGACCATTCCGAGGGCGGCGCCGTAGTCTCCGTTGGGCATGGGATCTGTATCGTTGAGGAGGCCGGCGCGAACCTGCGCCGGGCGGTCAATCTAGCCCCTTGCGATCCGAGGTGTCAACGCGAGCCAAGGCCGGGGCGAAGCCCGCCGGCCCGTGCTCCCGCGCCCGGCTGGCGACGTACGCCGTCAGTCGAGCGGCGCGTCCTCGGCGAGACCTCACGGACGCCGGCGCCGCCGAAGGGCGACCTTCCCCCCGACCGACTCTGTCCCCGTGCTCCCTCGCGTCCTCGTCGTCACGTACTACTTCCCGCCGTCGGGCGGGCCGGGCGTGCAACGGACGCTGAAGACGGTCCGGTACCTCCGCGATGCGGGGTTCGAACCGGTCGTGCTGACCGTCGAGGCGGGCGCCTACCCGAGCCACGACCCGAGCCTGCTCGACGACATCCCGGACGGCGTCCGCGTTCTTCGGACGGCGGCACCAGACCCGTTCACGCTCTACGGCCGGCTCACGGGCCGAACCGGCTCGGAGGCCGTCCCGACCGGCGCCGTCCGCGAGGGCGGGTGGCTGTCGCGGCTGGCGCTGTGGGTCCGAGCGAACGTGTTCCTGCCCGACGCGCGCGTGGGATGGGTCCCGTTCGGTCGGCACGCGGGCAAGCGGCTTCTCCGGCGGGCCTACCGGGCGTCCGAACCGTTCGCCGCCGTCGTCACGTCAGGGCCGCCGCACTCGGCGCACCTCATCGGGCGACGGCTCCAGAGCGTCGGCGTGCCCTGGGTGGCCGACTTCCGCGACCCCTGGACCGGAATCAACTTCTACGACGACCTGCCGATGGGGCGCGCAGCGCGGCGCTTCGACGCGTGGCTGGAGAAACGCGTGCTCCGCAGCGCCGACGCCGTCACGACTGTCAGCCCGACCTGGGCGCGGCTGCTCGAAACGCGCGGCGGCCTGCCCGAGGGCACCGTCACCGTCGTCCACAACGGCGTCGACGAGGCCGACCTCGGCGCGCGCGCGCCGGTCCACGACGACGCATTCGTGTTGGCCCATGTCGGCAGCCTCTACGCGACGCGCAACCCGGAGGCCGTCTGGGAGGCCGTCCGCCGACTCCGCCAGAACGGCGAGGCCGAGAAGCTGGTCGTCCAGCTGGTCGGCCGGGTCGACTCGACCGTGCAACTGGCGGCGGAGGCCGCCGGGGCGCCCGTCGAGTCCGAGCCCTACGTGCCCCACGACGCGGCCGTCCGCGCCATGACGAGCGCGGCGTTGCTGCTGCTCTCCATCGAGCCATTCGAGGCCGAGGCCGGCATGATCACGGGCAAGCTCTACGAGTACCTCGCCAGCGGCCGGCCCGTTCTCGGAGTCGGGCCTTCCCATGGCGACGCGGCGGCACTGCTCGCCGAGACCGGCGGCGGCGCGATGCACGCCCGCGACGACGTCGACGGCATCGTCGAGACGATCCGCCAGCACTACGCCGCCTGGGAGGCCGGGCAGACGCGCGACGGCGCCCCGTGGGAGGCCGTCGCGCCCTACACGCGCCGCGCGCAGACCGCGCGACTGGCGGACGTCATCCGTACGCTTCGATGACGCTCACGATCGCCATCTGCACGCGCGACCGGGCGCCGATCCTCTCCGAGGCCCTGGCCCACCTCCGCGCCGAGATCGGCGAGGCGCCCGAAGGCGTCGAGGTGCTCCTCGTCGACAACGGCTCGACGGACGCCACCCCGGACGTCGCCTCCGCCCTGGCCGACTGGCCTGCGTTCCGCGCCATCCACGAGAATACACCCGGCCTCAGCCACGCACGCAACCGCGCCCTCGCCGAGAGCGACGCCGACTGGGTGGCCTTCCTCGACGACGACGCCTTCGTCTGGGCCGGCTGGCTCGACGAACTGCGAGCCTCAGCGGCACAGCCGGGCGTCGGTCTCGTCGGTGGGCCGATGGAGCCGCGCTACGAGGTGCCCCCGCCGCGCTGGTTCGACCGCGCCGCCAGCCGCCGGACGTTCGGGGACGAAGGGCCGATGCCAGACCTTCACGCCCGCTTCGGCTTCACCGGCGCCAACATGGCTGCCGACCGCCAGAAGATGCTCGACGTCGGCGGCTTCGATCCCGACCTCGGCATGATCGGGACTCAGCTCGGGCTGGGCGAGGAGACCGACCTCGCGGCCAAGCTCTTTGATCGGTTCGGCAACGTGACGTGGTACGCGCCCCGCATGGGGATCGACCACCTGGAGCCGGAGCGGAAGCAACACGCGGCGTACGTCGCCGAGCGGGCGTGGGTCAACGGGCGCCAGACGTGGCGCTACCTCGGCGGTGGTCGCGCTCGCCGGGCGGCGCTCTCCACGGCGAAGGGCGTCAAGCAGGTCGCGCTCGGACTGGCGAACCTCGCCGCCGCCGTCGGCCGCCCGGCCCGGGCACACGCTGCCCTCCGCCAGCTGGCGACCGGTGCCGGCGCCTTCGTAGGCGCGACCGACGTCCTCCGCCAGCCGCCCGGCACCGAGCCGTGACGCCCCTGCCCGCCGCTAGCTTCTCTTCGATGGCCGCCTCTCGCCCGCCCCGCGTCGCGATCCTCAACGCCGTGCTCGGCAACGGCGGCGACGCCGCCATCCTGCTCGGCATCGAGCGGGCACTCCGGGCCGCGCTCGGTCCGTTCGAGATGACGGTCTTCGAGACGCAGCCCGACATCATGGCGCCGGTCTACCCGGACCTGCACGTCGTCGAGGGCCTCTCCAGCGTGGCCTGGCCGATGATCGCCCGCGGCCTGCCCGCGCGTGCCCGTCGCGCCGTCCGGTGGGCTGAGCGCCCAACGCGCCTCCGGCTGGCGGCTCGTGCCGAGCACGCCGGCCGTGACCGACTGGCGGGCCTCCTCGCCGGCGACGGGGCCGACTCGCTGCGGGAGCTCGCCGACGCCGACATCGTCGTGAGCACGGGCGGGACGTACCTCGTCCCGGCCTACTGGCTCGCCCCGCGCCTGCTGGAGTTCGACCTCGTGCGCGCGCTCGGCGTGCCGTATGCGCTTTACACCCAGTCCGTCGGGCCATACGGCGAGGCGATGCCGCTGCGCCGGCTCAAGGGCGTCTTCGAGGACGCCCGGCTCGTGCTCCTCCGCGACAAGCGGAGCCAGCGCGAGCTCGACACCCTCGCCCCCGCCGCGACGACGGCCGTCCGCGCCGACGCCGCCTTCGCGCTCGCCG
>CAYPVZ010000395.1:0-3786 GCA_964414235.1 uncultured Rhodothermales bacterium
AGGTACTCCAGTGCCTCGCTGGCCGAATGCGTCGGATCCTTCTTGAGCGTGTTGAGCAGCGTCGACATGTCGAGCGAGTCGTCGTCCTCGTTCGCCTCGCGGCGGAGGATGACGGTCTCGACGGACGCGTCCTTGAGCGTGCCGTAGTCGTCCTCGGTGAGCACGTGCTCAGCCGGGAGGATCACGTCGCGCTCGGTCCGCTCGTCGAGGACCTCGCCGGTGTCCTCGTCGATCACCTCGTGCTTGACCTCGACGGTCACCGACGACGCCAGCGTGCGGCCGACGAGCTTCTTGAAGTTGGCCTTGGTCGAGACCTTCTCCTCGTCGGCGAGGTCGAACAGGTTGACGATCTCGGCGTCGGACGAGAAGCCCAGCGCGCGGAGGAGCGTCGTGACCGGTAGCTTCTTCTTCCGGTCGATGTAGGCCCACATCACGTTCGCGACGTCCGTCGAGAACTCGATCCAGGAGCCGCGGAAGGGAATGACGCGGGCGCTGTAGAGGTCGGTGCCGTTGGGGTGGACCGACTGCGAGAAGAAGACGCCCGGGCTCCGGTGGAGCTGGCTGACGATGACTCGCTCGGCGCCGTTGACGATGAACGTGCCCTTCTCGGTCATGACCGGGAGGTTGCCGAGGTAGACGTCCTGCTGGATCGCCTCCTCCGGCTCGTCTTCGTCCTCGTCCTCCTTGGCGCTCAGGCGCAGCTTGGCCTTGAGCGGGAGGGCGTAGGTCAGGCCCTGCGCGAGACACTCCTCGATGGAGTGCTTCGGGGCCTCCAGCGCAAAGTGGAGGTACTCGAGCGTGTACCGCTCACGGGTGTCCGTGATCGGGAAGTGCTCGTGGAAGGACGCCTCCAGACCCTTCGCAGGGTCGCGCTCCTCGGGGACGAGGTCGGCCTGGAGGAAGTCGTGGTAGGACTTCAGCTGGATCTCGAGGAAGTCCGGGAAGTCGAGGGCCGGCGCGATCTTCGCGAACGACTGGCGAGTGCTCTCGCCGCTGGGCGCCGGTCGGGCGCTCTTGCTGGTGCTCAAGGCGTACCCCTGGGGTTGGTGACCGCGATGCTGTGAGGGCCCGGACGGAGGTCGCCAGCGGCGTAGTGCCGAGGGCGGCCCTCCCGGGCGGCGCCAAGCCTGCGAGCAGGCCGGCGCGGGCATCCGCCGCACGGCCGCGGGCACGGCGTGGGCGACGGATCGGAACGGAGAACGGAACGCAGGGTTCCGGATCCGCGGTGTGCGCAGCCGACGGATTCGCACCGTCTAACCACACGAGCGGCAGGACCTCCGAAAAGGTCCCGCCGGATGCCGCGAACGCCCGCCCCCCGTCGGTCGGGGAAGCGGGCGCGCGAGGTCGTCGGCGGGCCAAGGCGAAGCCCGGGCCCGCCGACGCGAGCGTTACTTGAGCTCGACCGAGGCGCCAGCGCCTTCGAGCTGGCCCTTGATCTCTTCGGCCTCATCCTTCGAGGCGGCCTCCTTGACCGTGTTCGGGGCGCCGTCGACCAGCTCCTTGGCCTCCTTGAGGCCCAGGCCGGTGATCGCGCGGACCTCCTTGATGACGGCGATCTTGTTGCCACCGACGGAGGTCAGGACCACGTCGAACTCGGTCTGCTCTTCGGCGGCGGCCCCGGCGGCGTCTCCACCGGCCGGGCCGGCCACAACGGCGGCGGCGGCGGCGGGCTCGATGCCGTACTCGTCCTTCAGGACGCCGAGCAGCTCGTTGGCCTCCTTGATGGTGAGGTTGACGAGGCTCTCAGCGAGGGCGTTGATGTCTGCCATGGTTGGGTGTGGGTTCCTGCGGCGGTCTGGGTCGGGCCGGCCTCGGCCTGGCTACGCCGCTGATTAAGGGAGAGGGCGGGCGACGGAGGGCCACCCGCCGGAAAGTCAGCCTTCCTCCTTCTCGGAGATCTGCTGGATGACGCTGGCGAGGCCAGAGCCCTGCGCGCCGAGGGCCGACGCGACGTTCGTGATGGGCGCCATGAGGAGCCCGAGGATGTCGGCGAGCAGCTCGTCCTTGCTCTTGAGCTTGGCGAGCGCGTCAAGCTGGCCCTCGCCGAAGACGGCGCCGTCGACGTAGGCCCCCTTGAAGCGGGGGAGCTCGATGTTGTTGTCCTCCAGGAACTTCTTGAGGACCTTGGCCGGACCGGCCGGGTCGTTCGTGAAGGCGACGGCCGTGGGGCCGTTGAGCTGGTCGAGGATCCCGTCGAACCCGCCCTTCTCCTCCATCGCGCGGCGGAGAAGCGTGTTCTTGAGGACCTTGAACTCGATGTCGGCCTTGCGGAAGGCGCGGCGGAGCCCGTTGGCCTGGGCGACAGTCAGCCCCTGGTAGTCGGTGAGGTAGACCGTGTTGGCCCCCTCCAGCTGCTCGGCAATGGCCCCGAGCGCCTCAGCCTTCTGGTCTTTGGTAAGCGGCATGTCTCTAGAGGTCTCGGGTTAGCGGGCGGAGCCGGCAACGTCGGCGCGGTCGACCGGGACGGCCGGGCCCATCGTCGTCGAGAGCGTGATACTCCGGACGTAGTTGCCCTTGGCGGCCGCCGGACGGAGCCGGAGGAGCTCCTTGATGAAAGCGTCGGCGTTCTCGCGGATCTGGTCGTCGGAGAAGGTCGACTTGCCGATGGAGGTGTGGACGATGCCGGCCTTGTCGACGCGGAAATCGATCCGGCCGGCCTTGACGGCCTCGACGGCCTCCTTGAGGTCGTTCGTGACCGTGCCCGACTTCGGGTTCGGCATGAGCCCGCGGGGGCCGAGCACACGGCCGAGGCGGCCGACGACCGGCATCACGTCCGGGGTCGCGATGAGGACGTCGAAGTCGGTGAAGCCCTCGTTCTGGATCTTGTCGGCGAAGTCGTCGAGACCGACCAGGTCGGCACCGGCATCGCGGGCCTCGGTCTGCTTGCCCTCGTTGGTGAGGACGAGCACGCGGACCTGCTTGCCCGTCCCGTGCGGGAGGGCGACCGAGCCGCGGACCATCTGGTCGGCGTGGCGGGGGTCGACGCCGAGGCGAACGTCGATGTCGACGGACTCCTCGAACTTGGCCCGGCCGGTCATCTTGACCAGCTGCGCGGCGTCGCGGAGCGGGAGCGCGCCGCCCGCCTGCTCCGCCGCGGTCGCGACGAGCTCAGCGGCCTGGCGGTAGCGCTTGCCTTTCTTAGCCATGGGAATTCAGGGTGTGCGGTGCAGACGCCAGCCGAAGCGGGCTCCCGCGGTGAGCGGCGCGGATGCGCCGGGCGTCGCCGCCAGCTGGCGGCGCGGGTTCGTTAGGCGGCCGGGGCGCCGGTGACCGTGAGCCCCATCGACCGGGCCGTGCCCGCGATCATGCGGGCGGCGTTGTCGAGGTCGGTCGCGTTGAGGTCGTCGAGCTTCTGCTGCGCGATCTCGCGGCACTGCTCCCAGGTGACCTTGCCCACCTTGGTGCGGAGCGGATCCGCCGCGCCGCTCTGGATCTTGGCGGCGGTCTTGAGGAGCACGGCGGCCGGCGGGCTCTTCGTGACGAACGAGAAGCTCTTGTCGCCGTAGACCGTGATGACCACGGGGGTCACGAGGCCCATCTTGTCCTGCGTCGCGGCGTTGAACGCCTTGCAGAACTCCATGATGTTGACGCCCTTCTGGCCGAGCGCGGGGCCGATCGGCGGGGCCGGCGAGGCCTGCCCAGCCTTGATCTGCAGCTTGATGTAGCCGTCGATTTTCTTCGCCATCAGTCGGTGTGCGGTGCGAACGCCAGCGAGGGGCTGGCTCCCGCGATAGTGAAGCCACGCGGGCAGCGCGGCGGAACGGAGAATCTAGCCAGGCCTGGCTC